>NZ_JBQSVP010000029.1:0-32039 GCF_052376345.1 Psychrobacter sp. AOP5-GZ1-6
AATATAGTATTTTATTCATTATCAATAACAAAAATCCAAGTCGTGAGTAACCGCGACTTGGCTTTGATAAACATGGTGAGACAATGATAAAGTCGCTCTTATTTATAGCGTATCAATACAACATACTAGCACAACCATTTTTTACCATTGTTCAGATACCTTAAAAATAAATCACTCTATTATTGCTAGAGCCAGCACTCAGTTGCTCAAATGACCAATTTATTTTCAATAGCAATGATAAAGTCGGTTGCAATATCTGTACCGCACTGATCATCAATCTCGCGTACACAGGTCGGACTAGTGACATTAATCTCAGTGATACGGCCACCGATTAGGTCCAAACCAACGAACATTAGACCTTTTTCCTTAACGATCGGTGCAACCACTTCAGCTACTTGGCGCTCAACGTCCGTTAACGGCATAGCCACACCGCGACCACCAGCAGCCAGATTACCTCGGGTTTCGCCTTTGCTCGGAATACGAGCCAACGAATAGTCCACTACTACCCCATCGACAATGAGTACACGCTTGTCACCATCTTTGATTTCTGGTAGATAACGCTGTGCCATGATGGGTAATGTTTCAAGCTCTGTGAGCATCTCAAGCGTGGCACCAATATTGGGACTATCAGCAGTTAAACGAAAAATCCCTGTGCCGCCCATACCATCTAACGGTTTGACGATAACGTCTTGCTGCTCAGTGATGAACTTGCGAATATGTGCTTGTTTGCTGGTCACAATCGTTGGGCTCATATAGTTGCTAAACCAAGTGGCAAACAGTTTCTCATTACAGTCACGAATCGCTTGTGGATCATTGACCACTAATACGCCTGCAGCTTTGGCATGATCGAGCATATAGGTCGTATAGATAAAACGCATATCAAACGGTGGATCTTTACGCATCAAGATCACGTCATAGTCGCCCACTGGCCCTGTTGCTTTATCGCCCAATGTATAAAAATCTGTAGGATCACGCTTCACTGTAAGCGGCTGTGTATCAACCATCAACTGACCACGGTCCAACCACAAGTCATGAATCTGACAGTAACCAAGCTGATGTCCGCGATCTTGAGCGGCCCACATCATGGCTAGGCTGGTGTCTTTTTTATAGTTAACCTGCTCAATAGGATCCATAATGACGAGTATATTTAGCGATTTTTCTTGTTTTGGTTGGCTCATGATAAGACTCACTTACGTTATATTGTTAATATGAAACGAACTCAGTGCCCAACTATACGCCGTACTGCTCACGATAGTGCTGCATTTTTGCCAGCTGGGTCGCATCTTTATATTGACTATTGTCATCTGCTAAATAACTGATTAAATCATCAATATCGACAAGTGCACGTACTGGCACTTCTAATGTTGAGGCCAGCTCTTGAATGGCAGAATGATCGCTTTGGCCTTTTTCTTTACGATCAAGCGCAACGATAATACCTGCAACGCTCGCACCCGCTTGTTCTAAAATCTCAACGACTTCACGCATTGCCGTGCCAGCTGTAATGACATCATCAAGCACCCAAACCGCTTTGCCACTGACATCAGCACCTACCAAATTACCACCTTCGCCATGGGTTTTGGCCTCTTTGCGGTTATAACCCCATTTAGCATTGATACCATGATGCAACCACAATGCTTGTGCCGTTGCAGCCACAAAAGGAATGCCTTTGTACGCAGCACCAAAGATGACCAACTCTTGCACATCTGCGCCGTTATTTGCCTCAGCCACTTGCGCTGCCAATGCATCAGCATAGCCACGTGCTAATAACGATAACATCTCACCGCTAGCAAGCAAACCGGCATTAAAAAAATACGGACTGATACGACCAGACTTGAGGACAAACTCACCAAATTTGAGAACTTGATTGTCTAAAGCCAATTGAATAAATTGATGAGAGGAGAAAGAAGGGTTTTGAGCGTTAGGTACTGAAACATTAAGCATAGAGAGGTTCCTATTGACAAAAATAAGGGCAAAAAACTGGCAGTATTGTACGCATTATTAGTCAGCTTGACCAACCATTAACTTAACCAGCCATTGATATCGTAGTCTTGCATATTGGGATAACGAGTCAGCAAACCGCTGCGTGATGAGAGGTTAAAGTAACATTGTCCGTCATGACTCACTTGTATCTCCCAGCCCAAATGATAAGCAGCAACAATAATATGTCCTGAAAAAACTCGTATCTGACGATACACATGACGCTGTGATGGCTCACAAATCACCTGACTGAGCAGGTAGCTGCGTATATGCTGACAAATTTGCGCCGCACTATAGCTGTGGTTGATGCTTTTACGCGTACTACATTGTTTTAAAACATGCAAAGCAGCACTACACGCCATGATATCAGTAGCCAGACTACCCTTGCCTGTCTCAAACTGCTGCGGCTGCAAAATCACTTGCCAATCATCTGCATAAAGACTATTTAGTAGCTCATCGGGATTATAACGTTTGGTCAATGCACGTAGCGATGCGCCGTTATTTTCGACATTAGTATTATTCAGCTCAGAATTTGATGAACTATCAACAAGTGAAAAACCATAACGCTGCAGCTTTGGATAAGCATGAAGCGCTTTCTGAATATCTGACATATCTAACAATATCATGTCAGTTAGAGGTACTAATAATGGCTGCTCGCTATGATTATGATAAAAACTGTCTGGAAACTCAGCCAAATTAGCGGCACGCAGCAGCGACAAGTGATCCCTCAAGTCTTCTGAAGCAATCAATGCCCATTTAGATAAATTGTCTTTGTTACGCTGAGAAAAACGCGCCGCATTACCGTATAACCGGCGGAGCTGACCATTAAGACGACGTGTAGGCTCTGGAATATCAGTCAAAGGCCTTGCAGGGTCAAGTGGTGATTGCTTTGGATCAAAGTTAGGGTGCACGATAGCTGGTCGCTTACTATCAGAAAAAATAGGCGATTGCTCAGCGTTGCCTTCTGCAAGCTTACCGCCTACCGCCGTCATATCAGTAGTAGCTAAGCGATTATCAGAAGTAGAAGGCTGGGTCATGAAATCTCCATAGATTACGAAATATAAAACAAATAAGGCAAATCAGGTCCAACGGTCATCTTATACCATCCACAAAATTTGGAGTAGCGAGAAACATAAGCGCTAGTACCACACATTGTCATCTAAACAAGCTTGGACACGATGATGCTTACTTTTTTGGTATAGCATTATGCTTGATGACGCAAAATATCACGGTAACCTACTTGCCAATCAGGATAATCCAGCCAAGCTAATGGAATATTGCTATGCAAGCGTTTTCCCGTAACTGCTGTTTTTTCATCGTCAATCATAGGTGATGTCTCACCTACTTGTTGACTTAACCAAACGCCTAACTCCAATGTGGTGACGGGCGCATAGTCAGTGGCTAAATAGATTGGTTGTGGCACCTCTATCGTCATTACTTTTGCAATAATATTAATCAAATCACGATCCATGATTCGGTTGCTCCAATGTGCCTCAGCCACTGGCTCTTTATGTTTCTCTTTGGCTTTACGTAGGCGCATTAAGCGTGCTCGGCCATAAATACCACTAGGACGAATAATAATGGCTTTATGACCAAATCCTTGTTGCAATGCTTGTTCCGCTTGCAATATCACTCTTGAGGCTTCACGCTCAGGAGTAAGTGGCTTAGTATCTACATCGATCCACTCGCCATCATTTTGTCCATAAACACCTGTTGAGGAGATAAAAACAACACGCGACAGATTGGGCAGCTGAGGTTCAAGCGTTGCCAAATGCTGACAAATAGCAAGGTAGCTATCGTGATAACCGCTGGCCGAATACTCATCAGGAGTCACAATAATGGCAATATGAGTGAAGTCTTGCAACTGCTGACTGGTCAAACTCAACGCATCCTCTTGCATAAACTGTACTGTGTCATCTAGCTCATAATTATACCGTTCACCACGAGCCAGTCCTGTGACATTCAAACCGTCCTGTGCAAGCTTATTGGTAACTGGCAAACCAATATCACCTTGACCTATAATCAGTAAATTTTGCTTACCCATCATATACCCCTTATTTAGCAAAACGTCTGATGATAATACCAATAGTCACACTCAAAAAATACTAGACCCTGTCCTCATTTTGAAAACCATTATAAAAGCCACTAAACTCTAAAAATAACGCCTATATGACAGCTGTATGTCTTCATTGGCATCGATACGATCTTGCCACTCATAGTTAGCCTTCATGCGTAGCGCCTGTTTTTGATCGATATCGTATTGTAGACCCACTGTCGAAATCGGCTGCCAATAATGACCACGGACGTCAGACGTATCGCTATTGCCATGATACCAATATGGCAGTTGCAATTCAGCCTGCGCACGTAATTGATTGTTAATCTGATAGTGACAACCTGCATTCACACCTGCGCCGATACGAACGCCTTTACTAATACCGCGACCTGCCTGCGTCGTCCCTGATAAAAAAGCATAGCACAACTGCGGTGGCATCTCGCCAGTACCCACATTCGGGGTTCCAAAGGCCCAAGACCAGCCCGTCTCGTAGCCAACACTTCCTACTAGATGATCGGTGCCATCTTTCTGTGAGCCGTCATTGACGCGTGTCGCCTCGATACTTGCACCCCACGATTTTCCTGTCTTAGCAGAATTAACGGGATTAAAAGAACGACCGCGAATTAACGTGGCATTTTGCAAGACGATATTTTTTGGCTGATTGTCTTTATCACTGTCCGTGTCATATAGACGTAGGGTCGCAGCCAAGCCTTCTAAATTAAAAAACTGTGGATACCCTGAAGTGGGATCTAGAATGTCATGGAAGCCTGCTCTCACCCCAAGATCAATATAATCGTTATCACCGCGCTGCCCTATAGCAATACGGCTCAGGTTTAAGGAATGACGGTCCACTGGATTATTATCCGACACAGCGATACGCCGCTGCTGCAATGTCTGACCATCGGCTGATATACTTGAGATAGGATCGAGCTGCGCAGATTTAATCTCGTTTATAGTCTGTTCTGCACTATTATGGTAGCCCAGTTGCTTACGCTGCTGCTTGCTCTCATTAAGCTGTGATTGGCGTAAGGTGCTATCTGCTGGCGTGTAAATAGTACTGGCGAGCAAGCCCTCTTTATCAAGTAACTGCACCACATCCGAGGGAACGACGGCATACTGTAATCGACTTAATAAATGCTGCTGCGGGCGCACCACATCAATTAAGCGCAACACTTCAGACGCGCAATTATCTGTGGTGAAGTAATAGGGTAGCTTCAAATCTTTGGTTTCCCAAACGTGCAACATAATTTGCTGCACTTCGCTCGGTGTCAGATCTAGCTGATAGGTCCACGTATCACGCTCATCTCCTTGTAGATAATTAGCGAGCTTTTCAGGATAAGGGTCAATCTCAATAAGGCTATCATAAGCACCGATCACTGACTTGACAGAGTATGCCGGAAAGCTATCCTCAGGATTGCCATCTACCGTATAATTCAGCGCATAAGCATGCTGGATCTGCTTGGGATCGGCCGCGCTTTCTTTTGAGTCGATACGCAGTAGAGTATGAGCAAACGCTGAGAGCGGATTGTCTAAATACTCCTGTGCAAACATAAGAGACAGCTGCTCAGGTGCAATCGTTTGCATCCACTCATCCAGCTCTGGACAATCAACTTGTAGCGCTGGGTCGTCGATATTCAAGGTATCAGTTAGCCATTGTACTCTCGCAGGAAAACGGCACAGTACCGAGTTGCTATTGTTAACAGTCATCGCTGTTTCATTTGCAAGCGCAACGAGCATGGCATCAAGTTCCGCTGCTGAATCGCTGCGACCATTTTTACTTAAGAAAAAATCAGCATCATCAACCATGCTCGTTTGTTTTTTCTTACCAATTAACTTCTTTTGATCATCAAAGAAATACAATAACCGTCGCCAAGTTGTATGCTGTGCTAGATTCTTTGTTTCTGCCTGTTTGCGCCACACAGCTAGCAACGATTGGGTATTACCGTCTTTTTTACCTAGCATCGTTTGTGTACTTTGAACGTTTGCTTCAGCACCATTATATGGTGCGTTATTGCTAGGTGCGGTATCACTATTTATTGTCGTTTGTGGCTTATCTGCCAGCTCCCCTGTGGTAACTAGCAGTTCTGGCGTTGGCAAAAAAGCTTGTGCTTGTATAGAAAATAGCAATCCAGTGATAGCAAATGACAAACAAGCTCGTTGGCAAGTTGCTGTTAAGGTACAATCGACAGATAGAGAAGCGGGCTGTTTAGACATAGGATAAAACCTCAGATGTTATTATTCATACGCCGATTGCGTGATTAAGAATTGGAAAGTAATGCCTGCTGAGTCGTCAAATCAAATAACTTAAAAAGCCATATTCGCTTTAGACCGCTTAAGCATCCACGTCACTTTTGCTATTATTTTATAAAAAAGTGATCACAATAAATCATCTATAGCACATCTATTAGGGCGTGCCTAGAACTGCCTGAGCGATCAGCAGTGCCGACTTGTGAATGATCAACACGCCTTAGTACTATTATAAAAGAGAATATCATGACCACAGCAGCATCAATGACTATCAAAGACGGCTTACTATCTGCAGCCACATGGCTTGCGTCACCAAATAAAAATATGAGACCGACAGATATCAGTATCGACACTATTGTCATTCATAATATTAGCTTGCCACCCAATGATTTTGGCGCATGTAACTCTGATGGCATACCCTATGTAAAGGCGTTGTTTACCAATCAACTGGACTGGAATGCCCATCCTTATTTTAAATCAATCGAAGGGGCGGAAGTTTCAGCGCATCTATTTATTGAGCGCGATGGAACCATTACTCAGTTTGTAAACTTCAACGAACGCGCTTGGCATGCGGGTCGATCAAGCTATTTAGGTCGACCTGAATGTAATAATTATAGCATTGGCATCGAGCTTGAAGGGTCAGATTTTATGCCTTTCACTCAAGAGCAATACGATACGCTAGCACCAGTTATCGCAGCTATATATGATGCTTACCCCAAAACACGTCGTCATGTGACAGGCCATAGCGATATCGCACCAGGCCGCAAAACCGATCCCGGTGATTTTTTTGAATGGCCAAAGCTGCGTGAGATGGTCGCCCATAGCCTAATTGATAGCAAACTCTAAGTTATATTCCACACTCAATCCATTTATCTCGATTATGAAAATGCTATAATTCGTCAATTTTTTGACACCAGTAAGTCAGCAAACAACTTAGCAAAATAGGTTCTCATGGCAAAAAGTCGGTTATTTCGTTCAACTATGGTGGTCAGCAGTATGACCATGTTGTCTCGTATTTTAGGTCTAGTACGCGATATCGTATTGTTGGGTGCCTTTGGCGCTGGTGGTTTGATGGATGCTTTTTTGGTCGCCTTTAAGATACCGAACTTTTTACGCCGGCTGTTTGCAGAAGGTGCCTTCAGTCAGGCCTTCGTCCCTGTACTATCCGAATATAAAGAAAAATATAGCCTACAGCAGGTACAGATTTTAGTTAGCCGCACATCAGGTGCACTATTAATGGCTCTGTCCATGCTGACGGTAGTGGTTATCTTAATTGCACCTTGGGTCGTAACCTTGTTTGCGCCAGGCTTTGCGGATCAACCAGATAAGTTTGCGATTACGACTGAACTGCTGCGTCTGACTTTTCCTTATTTACTGTTCATTTCTATGACCGCTTTTGCGAGTGGCATATTACAAAGCTACGGACGTTTTGCGGCACCAGCGTTTGCCCCTGTGTTATTAAACTTGTGCATGATTGGCGGTGCGCTGATTTTTGCGCCTATGTTTGATACCCCTATCATGGCGCTCGGCTATGCGGTTGCTATCGCAGGTTTGCTCCAGTTTTTGATACAACTGCCGCAGCTATGGCAACAAAAGCTACTAGTTGCACCAAAGATAGACTTTCAGCATGAAGGTGTTCGCCGTATTTTAAAGCTTATGCTACCTGCTATCTTTGGTGTCTCTGTCACGCAGATTAATTTATTGCTCAACACTGTGTTTGCGTCATTAATGATTGGCGGTTCGGTGTCTTGGCTCTATGCTGCAGAGCGTATGAGTGAGTTACCGCTAGGGTTAATCGGGGTGGCGATAGGCACGGTTATCTTGCCAAGCTTGTCGAAAAGCGAGGCTCAAAAAGACGATGTAAGTTTTAAAAAGACCCTTGATTGGGCAGCACGCTTGATTATATTGGTTGGACTTCCAGCAGCAGCTGCCTTGTTTATGCTAGCAGATGTACTTATGCAGTCCTTATTCATGCGTGGTGAATTTACTTTACAGGATTCACAGATGAGTGCGCTGGCGCTACGGAGTATGGCAGGCGGTATCTTAGGGTTTATGTTAATCAAGATATTTGCACCTGCCTTTTTTGCGCGTCAAGACACCAAAACACCGGTGAAAATCGGTATTATTTCCGTGTTTGCCAACATGATTTTTAGTATTATTTTTATCAGTATCTTTTACTTTTTAGAGATACCGCTACATGGTGGTCTAGCATTGGCGACAACTGGTGCCGCATTTGTAAATGCAGGCTTACTGTATTACTTCTTACATAAGCGTGATATCTTCCGCTTTGGTAGCCACTGGAAAAAACTGTTTGCTCAGTTTGTAATGTCTACCAGTGCCATGGTTGGTATGCTTTATGTCATGCTACCCTACTTCCCTACCAATGATGCTCAGTGGAAACGCATAGTAGCTCTACTGATTATGTGTGCAGTAGGCGCGCTGGTTTATGGTGTGGTATTACTGGCCACAGGCTTCCGTCCTCGTCAGCTAAAGCACGGATAGACAGAGATAGAGCAGGTTTTCACTTACCAAACCAAAACAAGCTTGGTATGAGAGTTGACAATATACAATGCAAATAATTGCCATAATAGACAGTTAATCAATATTGAGGCTTAACAATGACTACTAGACAGCTAACCTTCCAACGTTTGCCACTCCTACTTGCCACAGGTCTGCTGAGCACTGGGTTGCTTTTGAGCGGTTGTAGCAAGGATGTAGATGCCGAGACAACAACCGATACCACAGAAACAGCGGATACTAGTAATGACACTGATACTAACAATGAAGCTAAAAGTGAGAGCGAACAAGCAGTTGACGGGACGCCAGATGCCACTGAGCAAAAAAGCCTACTAACCAATGATACCGAAACTGGCACACCAGAAGATACGGTTAAAAAATCACTAGACAGTCTGTATTACGGCGATGCAAAAGAAGCTGCTGGATACTACAAAGTAGACATGGAAAACTTCGCAGAAGAGCTCGCCAAGACCCAATACTCTTTCCAACAAACCGTCGATAGTGTCACCATCATTGATACTCAATACAATGATGATAAAACACGTGCTACCATCACTGGCGAGATATTGTTAAAAGGACAGAGTGAGCCGGCACCCTTGAGCTATGAGTTACAGAAAATAGAAGGACAATGGAAAATTTTAGGGTAAAGCACCACAGTGCCCGTCATTGATAAAATACTATCAATCTACTGTGGCGTTATCTCAGAAGTTTCAGTCTGACGACACAGCCTTACCTAGCATAACCACATCGGCTATAAAGCCCTCCATATCACAAACCTTTGGCATATAACCCCATTGCTCAAAACCAAGCTTACGGAATAGCCCTAAGCTTGGCTGATTATGGGCAAAAATAAGTGCAATGATGTTATGAATATCTAAATCTGCTGCTTGTGTGAGCATCCAGCGTGTCAATGAGCTGCCCAGTCCTTTTCCATGAAAGTCTTGATGCAAATAAATACTAATCTCAGTGCTAATATGGTAAGCCGTACGTGCATAAAGATCACTAAAACTGCCCCATGCCACTATCGGCGAACTCTCAGTCAGGTCATTACTTTCGCCAGTTTTGGTCACTGATCGAACGACATAAATAGGTCGTGTGGCACTATTTATATGTTCGTTAAACCAATCTTCACGTTCTGCACAGGTCACTGTTGCCAGATCAGCTGTTGCTTGTTTACCCGCAATACTCTGATTATAAATCGCCAAAATCTCTGGCAAGTCTTTTTCACTTGCACGCTGTACCGTAAATTTGTCAGTGAGGTTGTATTTAAGCAAGAGAGACGGCACAGCATCGAAGTCAACATCAGACATAAGGGCTCCATATTTATTTGATAGCATGACAGATAAAGGTTTTTAATGGTTTATTTCTAACGATAGCCATCAAAGAAAAGCAAGTATAAACCACCACATTCTTTTAAAATTATGGAACTGACAACGTTATACTTAAATTATGAGTAGACTATAGGATGTTAGTATAGCCATTTTACTTTATAATGACTGATTTTAGACACATCGATTTTTAGTATGGTGTGTTTTTCTTTTTTTATCGGGTCTTATCTATCATAGCTGAAAATTTATGAACACCTATTTTCTTGAGCAACTGATTGCATCGCCAAATATTTTGCCTGCAAATATTAGCCCAGTAGACCTAGCACCCTGTGTGTTGACTATCGGTAACTTTGATGGCGTCCATTTAGGACATCAAGCGATGCTTGCACAAGTCCAAAAAATCGCACAGACAAAAAACCTTGGCTCTGCTGTCATGATATTTGAGCCACAACCTCGTGAATTTTTTGCGCCAGACAAAGCACCTGCACGTTTGACCACTCTCGCTGAAAAACAAGCATTGCTAGCAGAATACGGTGTAGAAACTTTGATAGTGG
Organism: Psychrobacter sp. AOP5-GZ1-6; assembly: GCF_052376345.1. Lineage (NCBI taxonomy): Bacteria > Pseudomonadati > Pseudomonadota > Gammaproteobacteria > Moraxellales > Moraxellaceae > Psychrobacter > Psychrobacter sp. AOP5-GZ1-6. Next base: position 10,677 of record NZ_JBQSVP010000029.1, read on the forward strand.
CAGGATTCGATACAGAATTTCGCTCGCTATCAGCACAAGCCTTTGCAGACATTTTGGCACTGCGTCTAAACGTACAAGCATTAGTGTTGGGCGATGACTTTAAGTTTGGTCATGACCGTACAGGTGATAGCCAGTTTTTACGCAACTATGGCTTAGATGTGACTAATTTACATACGATCACTGACAGTAGTGATGAAGCGGCTCGCATTAGCTCAACTCGTGTGCGTGATTTATTGTTGGCAGGTGATATTCAAGCAGCCAACCGACTACTTGGTCGTGAATATGCAATTACAGGAGTGGTTGTCCGCGGTGATCAGATAGGTCGAACGATAGACTTCCCTACCGCAAATATTGATTTGCAGCGAATAAAGCCTGCTTTACATGGTATTTTTGCAGTCGATGTGGTGAGTCTTGATAATGATGGTAATGTAATAGCGGATGGCTTGACGTTATCTGCCATTAATGGTCAAACGGGTATAGCAGGATTGCGTGCTAATAGTTTATTTGGTACAGCCAATATAGGCACTAGACCCTCTGTAGATAAAAAGCAGAATTGGCGCTTAGAGGTTCATTTCCCAGAGCTACAAGCGGATTTATATGGCTTAACTTTACAAGTCCGATTTTTGCATTACCTGCATGGTGAACGCCGTTATGATGGCTTAGAGGCATTGAAGACTGGTATTCATAATGATGTAAGAGAATTGATCGAGTGGCGAGCCAATCAACCAACTCATTAGAGCAAATATCTACAGCATAAAAAAACCCACAACATAAATATTTGTGGGTTTTTCATAAGATACGATTGCTTTCTTAGCTAGGCATCTGGATGCATACGTACATTTAGCTCATCAATAACTTCTACCCATTCCGCATCTTTTTGCCATTCTTCTTGCAAAAACATACGCTGAGTATCAGTCCAAACACTAGATTCTATCAATTTCTCGTTTTTTGGCAATTGATGCTTTTCGATAAAACTATTAATTGCTTCATCTGAGCTATCAAGTCCTAACTGTTCAAACAACTCATTCATAGTGTATTCAGGTTCGCCTAACATTGTTATTCTCCTTTTTAGTTATCAGTATAAACTCTGGTTTATATTTTGGCTTAACACCTTTATTGTAGCAAGTGGTTTTTCAAACACTGTTATCCAATGTTAATGCTTATGTTAATGTTGTTAAACCATAAAAAAGCCCTCACATTTAAGAGGGCTTTTTTAACTAAAAACGAATAATGCTAGATACTAACTTATGGTAGTAAGTGTGCTACTGCATCACGCTCTTCGCTAAGCTCTTGCTCAGTGACAGCCATTTTCTCTTTTGAGAAATCAGATGACACATCAACGCCGTCTACGATAGACCAGTCGCCGTTCACACAAGTGCATGGGAATGAGTAAATTAAACCTTCAGAGATACCGTATTCACCGTTTGAGTAAACACCCATTGATACCCAATCGTTTTCATCAGTACCAAGTGCCCACGTACGCATGTGTGCGATAGCAGCGTTAGCTGCAGATGCAGCAGATGATGCACCACGTGCTTTAATGATTGCCGCACCGCGTTGTTGTACTTCTGGGATATAAGTACCTTCGTACCAAGTACGATCAACCAAGTCTAATGCTGGTTTGCCATTAACAGTGCAAGCGGTTAGATCAGGATACTGAGTTGATGAATGGTTACCCCAGATGATCATGTTTTTCACGTCATTTACAGTGCTGTCAGTTTTGCCAGCCAACTGTGCCATAGCACGGTTGTGGTCCAAACGAGTCATTGCTGTAAAGTTACGTGGATCAAGATCTGGTGCATTACGTTGAGCGATTAGCGCGTTTGTGTTGGCAGGGTTACCTACAACCAATACTTTAACATCACGGCTTGCTACGTCGTTTAATGCTTTACCTTGCGCTGAGAAAATTGCAGCGTTGGCTTCTAGCAAATCTTTACGTTCCATACCTGGGCCACGAGGGCGAGCACCAACTAACAAAGCGTAATCGATATCTTTGAATGCAACGTTTGCATCATCAGTTTGAACGATGCCCGCTAATAATGGGAATGCACAGTCTTCTAATTCCATAACCACACCCTTTAGGGCGTCAAGTGCTGGAGTGATTTCAAGCAACTGCAAAATAACTGGCTGATCTTTACCTAGCATTTCACCAGAGGCAATACGGAATAGCATCGCATAACTGATGTTACCAGCGGCACCGGTAACGGCAACACGTAAAGGCTGTTTCATTGACATTGAATACTCCCTATTTGATTATTAGATAACTCATGATTCTAATTGATAGTTGTAATTAGTGATTATCATTTTAGATATCGACTTGTTTGCTGCTGATGCTTAATAGCAGCTATAAACCGAGAGCTAGTGTAGCACTTCGTTTACTGAATCGTCTAGCAGCAATATCCACCTTACTCAGCACTATATTGTTACATTTTATACAAATGAATTTATTAAAAATACTCAGCGACCACCTGAAATAATAAATTTACTGCCACAACTATCTACCATGTTATGACAACGACCAAAATCAGCACCGTCATAACAAACATCAATCTCAGTTAATATGGACTGTTTTCGGCTACCTGCTTGACAAATAAGATCAACACTAGCCGATGACATGCCTTTATTAAGGCGTGTCATTTGACTGAGAAATCGCGACTTAGAAACCGTATAACTGTTGCCAGTATTGAGCTCATTCGGTAACTTCAATGCGCCAGCATAGTTAGTGATCTGCCGAAAATAGCTACTAGCACTGAGTGGGCTACACACACCAAACCGCTGCCATACTTGGCTGCGTACAGTGGTGTCAGGCATGATGCGGTTAACAACCTTTAACTGCAATGGTGTCAAACGAGGCTCGCTACCACGACCACAACGCTCACCATACCCCATGTCCAAGCCCGCTACGGTTAATGAGTAGCCTTCAAGACATTGACGCATACGGGCACGTGTTGGCTGCAGGCTACATAATGCTGGTGTCATTTCAATCATCAATACACGCTGCCCACTTTTAGTAGTACTGGCAGCATGGGCTGGTATCAGCACAATACCTTGCAATATCAACAATGCGCCAATGCTTACTGTAGTATTAAGTGTGCCAAAAGTTTTTTTGCCTACTAGGCTGGTATGATATTTATGCAAATTTTTGATGGATTGAATCGATGAATGGATCTTTAACTGACTTAGATATGGCAGCCGTTTAGATAGCGAGTGCATCTGCATCTGAGTAGATGAGTGAGGCCTAACTTTCGATAGCAGATACAGATTGAGATATTTTTTGATCATAAGGGCTGAAGACATCTAGCAGTGATAAAACATGGGCTATCGCTTAGGAGCCAGTATTTGGAACACAAACACTCGTAATACTAAGCATAGAGCTAACAAAGAACATAAATAACGGTTTATAAACATCAATAGAAAACACTGATTAAAGCCATGTTAACAAAACGTTTTTTTTAATCTATAGCAAAAACGTAAACATAAGCTAAGTTCCACTCCTACAGTCAAGAAATAACTTAGCTTAAACTAAAAAGACTGAGCCCTGTGCAATACAGAACCCAGTCCTTGAAGTAAATGTACACTGCCTAAGATTTTGAGGTCATCTCATCGCTCGTTCATGGTTTTTTACACATACAGCGTAATTAAATATTAAAGCCGCTCTCTATCAGTACAAACTTCTTAAAATGCAGCAGGCACCGTACCCATACGCTGACTAATCGGCTTACTACGACCTAACAAGTTGCTATAGATCGTTGCATTTTCCATCACGTGCTTCACATAGTTGCGCGTTTCAGGAAAGGCAATCGACTCAACGTATTGATCAGCTGCGAGCGAGCCATAAACTGGTTGCCAACGTTTGGCATTATTAGGTCCAGCATTATAACCTGCGGTGGCTACGACAGGCTGACGATTCAATTTACCTAAGATATCACCCATATACCATGTACCATAACGAATATTGGTATCACCACTATTGGCACGACTGGCACTATACGTCTCGCCTAAGTTGCGAGCAATATATTTTGCGGTAGCGGGCATGACCTGCATCAAGCCACTAGCGCCAACGTTTGAGCGAGCAGAGGTTACAAAGCGACTCTCTTGACGCATAATGCCATAAGCCCACTCTGGATCAATACCTGCTGATTGGCTGTAACGAACCACGGCATCTTGGTGCGGCATCGGATGCGATAGCGCTAAACTATCCACTTTATCGGTATTATCAATCGCATAAATTGCACGATCAAGCCAGCCCATATCGTAAGCTTGACGAGCAGCAGCAATAATTAAATTTTCATCACGGTTGTCACGTGCCACTTTTACCGCCCAATTCCACTCACGATTTGCATAACCACGACTAGCATCGGAGTTATATAACGCAAAAGCACGAGCAAAGTTAGCATCTTGCATAACACGTGCACGATCTGAATTACTGACGTTTGGTAAGTTTTGACCACCCAACTTACTAGCATCAAAACGCTGACCAACTTTATCTTTTGCCATTAAACCATAGTAGTCGTTGCTTTTTGCTAGATTTTGATACATCTTCTTCGCGGTATTACGTTTATTAGCATCACTTGATTGCTCATACGCACGGGCTACCCAATATTGCCACTGATTGCTTTTTTGAGTATCGCTATCCATTTTGGAGATGGCTTCGACCACATCATCCCAGCGACTGAAGCGAATGGCTGCCATGGCATAATCTTCGGCTTCTTCAAAATTAAAATCGTTATCTAAGCTATTGCGAAACCAGTCAACCGCCTCGACATTAAAGCCATCATCGGTATTGTGGTTCATACGCTGCACGCCAATGATACGATAGGCATAACGACGGGTATCATCATTCAACAGTTTGGTCGAACGTTGATTGTCTTGCTTGATATCAAACTCTAACTGTAGTGCCGCCTCACGATACGACTTATCAGCAACACGACCTAACGCATACATATAGAGATACTGATTGATCTGACTGGCAGGCTCTCTAGCAAAGCTGCTAAAGAAAGAAGATGGATTTAGCTGAATCTCACTCAATGCAGAATAAGCAATTGGTGTGCCAAGACGTGAGGATAACGCCATGATGTCACCTGTCTTCCCTTTACGCAGCATGCGTTTTAGGCGAGAAACACGATCCTGATCGCTGATTAATGCGTTATTATTCATCTCCATCGCGAGCTGATCGCACAAAGCGGGCTGTTTTTTTGTCGTCAGCCAGACATCGGACTTCGCTGCCATCGCACGCATGGTATCACCGCCATTATTGAACCCAAGGGCAACTGCGCAGCGCTCGCTCGCATCCGCATTGGTAATCAAATTCGCCACTTGGCGTACTGAGGCATAATCGTTAGAGGCAGCCTTGGTCTCAGCAAAATCAGCAACCAATTTTTCTGCCATAACCGTATTAGGGTATTTACGAACAAACTGTGAAACGGCCGCCGCACTTTGCGTATTTAGATCCAAATTCATACGCCAATATGTCGGATACATGGCAAACAAACCGCCACTCATTGACTGTTCATATTTATAAAGTGCGCTAACATCACCTCGCTCAGCTGCAATTGCTGCCGCTGTGAAGGAATCCGCACCACTGTTTGGTTGATAGTTATTTTCTTGCTGGTAACGCTCATTATCACCCCAGGTCAGCTCTGCACAAGCGACTTGTGATAATCCTAGCGCACTCGCTGCCGTTGCCAAACTTAGTACACTCACTCGTCTCAGCCTACCTGCTTTAAAGTACTTTGAAGTAGGCTTTTGACTGGTTAACTCTCTATCCTTGGTGCTATGAGCAACGCGCAACTTTGTCATATTGACTCTCTTTATTAACTCTCTAAAACTATATGAACAGCGGTTTATAACATACCGCTAAAGGGGGTTATTTATCATACTATACTCGTTGCACTTTCAACCATTACCTTTACTTTTGTTAATAAATAGGACAGCACGGTGTAACATAGGAATGGTGTTGCTTGAGCATTTTGCCAATTGTACTACTAATTTTAGTAAGCAATTGATACTGTTATAAATAATTAATAATAACTACCACTAAGCGCCGACGCTAATTTTTCACATTGGCAGAGGGTTGTGATAAAATACGCCACCTGTTAATCGGCTACCCTGCTATATTTTTAGTCAATCATGGACTTATCCTTATGAGTGTTACTGTATTCAATCCCCGCATCAATGACGCTGCCATTGCCAAAACAACTGCTGCTGCGCCTGCTGTCACTGCACTCAAAGAAGCAAGTTCAGCCCAATCGCCAGTCGATAAGCCAGCAACCAAAAAAGTCTTTGTGACCACACAAGGCTGTCAGATGAATGTCTATGACTCTGATAAAATGCTCGATGTACTCGGCGACTCACATGGTATGGAAGTCACGCATGATATTGATGAAGCCGATGTATTGTTAATGAATACCTGCTCCATTCGTGAAAAAGCACAAGAAAAAGTGTTTTCAGAATTGGGTCGCTGGCGCAAATTAAAAGAAAAACGCCCAGACTTAGTCATTGGTGTGGGTGGCTGTGTGGCATCACAAGAAGGCGATAATATTCAAAAACGCGCGCCATATGTCGACATGGTATTTGGTCCACAGACATTACACCGTCTACCAGAGCTATATGATCAATCAAACGAACAACGCGATATTGCCCCAAAAAACCGTATCGGCACGATTGATATCTCGTTCCCAAGTATCGAGAAGTTTGATTTCTTACCTGAGCCAAGGGTAGAAGGATTTAAAGCTTTCGTTTCTATCATGGAAGGCTGCTCAAAGTATTGCTCATTTTGCGTGGTGCCTTACACCCGCGGTGAAGAGTTGTCGCGTCCACTTGACGATGTATTAGCAGAAATCGATAACTTAGCAGCGCAAGGTGTGCGTGAAATCAATCTATTGGGTCAAAACGTAAACGGTTACCGCGGTGAAAAAGATGACGGCAGCATTTGCCGCTTCGCTGAGCTGTTGCATTATGTGTCGCATGTCGACGGTGTGGAGCGTATTCGCTATACCACCAGTCATCCGCTAGAGTTTACGGATGACATCATTGATGCTTATGCACAACTGCCAGAACTGGTATCGCACTTACATCTACCTGTACAAAGTGGCTCCAATGCTATCTTGGCTGCGATGAAACGCAACCATACGATCGACGTTTATATCAATCAGATTAATAAGCTTAAAGCCATTCGCCCAGATATTCACTTGTCGAGCGACTTTATCATTGGCTTCCCTGGCGAGACAGATCAAGACTTCCAAGACACATTAAACTTAGCAAAAGAATTGAACTTCGATCACTCGTATAGCTTTATCTACTCTAAGCGTCCAGGCACGCCAGCGTCTGAGTTGCCAGATGATGTGAGTTTCACCACTAAAAAAGCACGCTTGGCGGAGTTCCAAAAAGTCATTATTGATTCGACTCTAGCGAAAACCCATGAAATGGTCGGCACTACGACACGCGTATTGGTTGAACAAATCGCCAATCGCCACCCTGACTGCTTAATCGGAACGGCAGATAATACTCGTACGGTGATGTTCCCTCATGATGTTGAGCAAATGGATGAGATGTTGGGTAAGCTCGTCAGCGTACGTATTACTGATTTCGTCAGCCCGCATATGGTCAAAGGTGAGTTAATTGAAGTATTGGCGTAACCGTTAAATTCTAAAATTGAATAAAAAAGCCGTTTGCTATAATAGCGAACGGCTTTTTTGTGCGTGAATTTTGACTGTTATTATTCAGCCAACCAATCCGTCTGACGCAAATGCTGCTTGGTCTCACGGCGACGTTTTTTGCGGACGATATCGATATCCTCCTTTTCGTGAATACCGCCTTTTCTTAATAGTGGATCCAATGCCAAATAGTTGCGCGGCTTGACTGTGCCTAGCGACTGCTGAACGCCTGCGTCAGCTTGTTGCTCTAACTGCCGTTCGATTTGTTTGGCCTTTTTTAATGTTTGTTTTAAGCTCATTATCTTATCCTTTATTCTTTGCTATATCTTCTATAGCCTTTAATTTTTGTGGCATACCTTTACCTGTAGCCATCAAAACGTCATGGTGATTGCTACAAACGAGCCAGTCATACTTTTTAGAAACAAAATAGCACTCGTCAAAGAAACAGGTTTCATCGAGTATTTTTATTATTGCCTCAATTTTGCCCTCGTAAAACCAGATTTTAGAACGTTCCTTAAACGTTCCTGTTATAGCAAACCAGATACTCTCATTGGGCTTAATCAAACGTAACAGATAACTCTTGAGAGAGTCTTTGACTTCCATTGAATACGTTTCTTGTATCAAGTTTTGCCATAACCAAACTGAACGGCTTTTACCATTTTCAATTTTGCAAAAGGTTTGATAAATCCGCTCTTCTATACCTTTATAATCATCGTAAGGGGTGAGAACTCGAAAAGATTTATCCGTTAGATTCAACTCTGTTTTCAAACGCATCATCTCTGCTCGTATATCAGCCCACTCTTTTGATTGAGATCTTTTTTTACCATTTTTATTGATATAAGGATAATTTCTCATAATTATCTCCTCAATTTGATCTTGTCTTATGGCTGCTAACCGTCAAAACAAGATCAAGTTTTATATAAAAAATCTAACCCTTAATACACATGACTTGCTTCAGCGTATGCACCACTTCGACCAAATCAGCTTGATTGGCCATCACTTCATCAATGTCTTTATAAGCGCCAGGTATTTCATCGATCACACCTTCGTCTTTACGGCACTCCACACCATCAGTCTGTGCTTTTAGCTCATCGATAGTAAATGCTCGTACAGCCTTGCCTCGGCTCATTTGGCGCCCTGCTCCATGCGAACATGAGCAAAACGACTCAGTCGCGCCAAGACCACGTACGATAAAAGACTTTGCACCCATGGAACCTGGGATAATACCGAGCTCACCATCATAAGCACTGATCGCCCCTTTACGGGTCACATAGACCTGTTCGCCAAAATGCACTTCTTCATTGACATAATTATGATGACAATTGATGGCTTCTTTGGTCAGCTGAAACCGTGGTAACCCCGCTTGTGGTGACTGTAATGACTTAATCACTAAGCGCATCATCTCACGGCGGTTCTCTAGTGCATAATCCTGTGCCCAGCCCACCGCTTCGACATAATCAGCAAAGCTATCAGACCCTTCAGCAAAGTAAGCCAAATCACGATCAGGCACATGACCAAAACGCGATTGACGCTCTTTTTTTGCCAGATTGATAAAATAGCGACCGATACAGTTACCAATACCGCGACTGCCCGAATGTAGCATTACCCAGACATCTTTGTTTTCATCCAAACACAGCTCAATGAAATGATTGCCACCGCCTAATGTGCCCAGCTGCTTTGCCCACGTACGCTCAAAACCTTTGAGCATCTTTAGCAAGCCCGGATGCTTGTCAGTAATTGGCTTTAGACGCCTTCCTAACGGATCAAGCGTTGAGTTCTTGGCTTGAATTTGTTTGTGCATATTAAAACCGACTGGCACTTGCTGCTCCACTATCAACCGCAATGATTTCAAGCTATCAGGCAGATCACTTGCCGTCAGGGACAAGCGTACTGCGTTCATACCACAGCCGATATCGACACCGACCGCAGCAGGAATAATTGCCGACTTGGTCGGAATCACGCTGCCGACTGTGGCGCCTTTACCAACGTGTACATCAGGCATCACCGCAATATGCGAGTGTACAAACTCCAGCTGAGCCAAATTGCGTAGTTGCTGCATCGCCCCTTGCTCAACATCCGAGGTGTAAATCTTGACTGGTACGCCGTGTTTACGGTTTTCATTTAATACTAATTGAATGCTCATAGTTTTTTATTTCCATTTTATTTTTTTTATAACCATATAGTATTTTTTTTGACTATTATTATTTTTAGACATTACTTACCTATCTCAATTAAACAAAACGTTTAATAAGAAAATTATTTAATAACTCATAAAATTTAGACAATAAAATACCGTTTTTTATTAGTTATAAAACTAATAAAAAATATGGTTTATTTATAATGGACGTTTTAAAGAAGGGTGATATAAATCAAAACCGTCAGCCACAGCGTAAATACTATACGCATAGGAAAACAACAGCTAAACCATAGCCTGAGTCGCTTTATTAGCAATAACGATAAAGAGGAATGTTAGATAAACAGACAACAGTAGGTGCAAAATCGCTTAACACGCTTGCAGAGCAATCTTGGACAATGGACTTAGAAAAGGGATAAATCGGGCAGATATAGCAAGTTGTTATTTGATAATCATAGATAGAAAATCAATGTACAACTGACTTACAAGCTTAGCCACACCTTTGCGAAGTCGTCATTGCTGTCAGGTAGTTTACACATTCAATCTTTAAAAACGTCTTAATAGTTAAATAGGACACGATGATTCCTCCATAGTTGTGGCTAGTTGTCATAGATGACAGTAGCGGATTAATTGGGACAATTTATCGCTTGTAAAGACAAGCGCTATAAATCAATGAGGTAATAATAACGATTTAAAAATTAAAGTCAATAATTAATTTATATTTTTATAGAAAAAACATAGGATACGTACATTTAATTAAGCGCTTTAATTTAAAGTTATATTATTTTTTAAACCATTAAACTTTTTAATACTTCAGCCAATAAAGCCGCAGCAATAATAATAAATATCACCCCGCAACCACGATTGAGCCAAGCCAAACGATTACCTATATCGAGCCAACTTGCTAGCTTCTTACCACCTAACGTATAGATAGTTTGCCAAATTGTCTCACTCAAAAACAGACCGATAGTGAGCAAGACATATTGCGGCCATAACGGCGCACTAAAATTGATGAATTTAGGAAAAAATGCTGCAAAAAATAAAATGGCTTTTGGATTAGACAATGACACCCACACGCCCGTACGAAATAAGCGCGTATTGCTTGGTGCCATATTAACTGCTGCACTGGAGAGTGAGCGAGCCTGAGGCTTACCAAGCGTATCCTGACTGTCAGAAATGGAGTATTCCGCCGCCACCTCCTCACTCATCTCACGAGCGTCTTTCATCAAGCTACTACTACTCGCATCACGCCACGAAGTGACGCCCAAATAGATTAAATATAATGCTCCTACTGCTTTGATAACGGTAAGCAACCAAGGCGACTGTCGACTGATGACATCCAATCCAAGCAATGTAGATAATAGTAGTATAAATAGACCAACACTCAGACCTGCCAGCGTCCATAGCGTTCGTTTCACCCCATAATTCATACCATACTGAAATGCTAGTAGCATATTGGGGCCAGGAGTCGCTGAGATAAAAAATGTACTCGCGAAAAACACTGCAAACAGATGCCAAGACATCAACCAACCCCTTACCTTGTCGTTTCAAATAAACTGGATAACATGTAACAAAACACACCGCCATTGAGACGGTGTGCTATATACTCATCTATCTTACAAATAACGCTTCTACTGCTGCATAGGCTACTGAGCCGTACAGCTATCTAGCAGTTTCTGTAAAAACTCATCGCAGCGCGCTATTTCACTTAGCTCAACATACTCATCTGCTTTGTGTGCCTGCTCAATACTACCAGGGCCACAGATAATCGTTGGTATACCCCCATTGGTAAACTGCCCACCTTCAGTCGCATAAGCAACCTTGTGGCGCTCATGATCTTGAGTCAGTGCAGCTACCAGTGCTTGCAGTTCGGCACTGTCCTTATCGGTCATTGCCGGTACGCTGACTTCTCGTAACAGCTCAATACCCGTCTCTGGTGCACGTGCTTGCATTTGCTGTGTCAGCTCATCGACCTTTGCTTGAATCGGCACTAGGATATCGTCTTGGGTCATATGAGGTAAGTTCCGATAGTCAAAGGTAAACTCACATAGATTAGGAACGATATTGGTCGCGGTACCACCCTTTATCGTACCGATAGATATCGTTGAATAAGGCACGTCAAACAGTGCATCTCCATCATCACGAGTACTGAGCGTTTCTGCCAATGTATCGACATAACCAACCAATCGACTGGCATAACTGATGGCATTAACTCCTTGCGCTGTCAGCGATGAATGTGCGGACTTACCATGTACGCGGCAACGATAAACCGCAATGCCTTTATGCGCGACCACCATCGCCATATTGGTTGGCTCACCCACAATACAGTAATCAGGCGTAATACCGCGCGCTTTTAGGTCTGCTAAAATCAATGGCGCACCTAAGCAGCCAACCTCTTCATCGAACGACAATGCCAAATGCAGTGGACGACGTAGCTGACCCTTGTTTGACAACTGAACGGCCTGTGGCAATAAATTAAGCGCACAAGCGATAAAGCCTTTCATATCGCAAGCACCGCGCCCATATAACCGATCACCGCGAATCGTTGCATCAAATGGTTCTGACGCCCAATCCTGCCCATCGACAGGCACTACATCTGTATGACCAGAGAGCACGAGGCCGTGATTAACCTTGTCGCCATCCTCTCCTGCTGGCACCGTGACAAACAAATTAGCTTTGTTTTTAGCCTCATTAAAAGTCAGGTTCACCATGAGATTCAACTGCTCACAGTAGGCTCGCACATCTTCGATCAAAGCCAAGTTCGAATAGCGACTGACCGTATCAAATCCTATCAAACGAGAGAGCCAACCTATACTGTTTGCAGGATAACTGGCATGAGACATAGTCTGCCTATCATTATCGTTACTGTCATTTATAGCCATAAAACATCCTTATTTCTATGTGCCCGCTTCGCCTTATGAAGGGCTATCTTGATTCATAATATCAATCACTGGTGGCATTGGTTTTGGCAGATTACCTTCTGCTTGTAACTCTTTGGTCGTCTTAGCATCGATAGCCAGCCCAGAAATCAAAGCAATGTCTTTGACAGACTTGCGTTTACGGGTAGCAAAGATAACTGGCACCATACGCGCAAATTCATAAATATAAAGATAAGACTCTTCGCCACCTTCAAAATCTTCATCATCTGCTAAACGAATACTTCCAATCTTTGCCAAATCCGATAGCATCTCGTTTTCGTCTGCGCTAATATTGCAATCAGTGATACCAAAGCCTGTCATAAAGCCATTAGCCCACTGTTTCAAGGCTATCACACGCTCGTACAAGTCATGTTCATCATCAGGTATCAGTGGCATATAAGCGTAAGCATCGTCTTTGTCTTTCAGTTGAAAAACAGTGTCTTCTGCCTCTTCGGTTAATAACGTCAGTGCAGACTCTGGTAATGCCGCAAAGCTCAGCTCCTCAAACACCTGAGCCCATACCGTCTCATCTGGTGCATTGCAAGCTGTCATCAGCCCTGTCATCAAGCCATGTACCTCACTAATAGACACGTCGTTCCAGTTGTCAAACGCGGTCAGCCAAGTATTCCAGCCAGAGATATTGTCATTCATAATAGATGTCCTAGTGATTGAATATTACTTAAAAGAGAAGGAGAAAAAGAAAGCAAAAAATAAAAAGACCGAACTTAATATGTGAATTACTTTGTTAATATAGATATTATGCGGTCACCTATGGCATTATTAAACGCAGAGAACAAAATTCATTCACGCTTACTTGTTAAGGATAAAAACTGACTATGTATGACCAACTTAAAATATTAGAAAAAATGGTACTCGACATCAAAAAACAGTATCAGCTTGTCAGTGCTGAACTTAGCAGCCTCAAAAAAAATCCTGTCGTCGACCCACAGGAACTTACGGCTCTGAGAACCAAACTACAAACCAGCCATACAGAACGTGAAGGAGCCAAAAAACAACTGAACGATCTAGACAAACGCTATCAAAACCTGGCAGAAGCACATCATATGATTGGCGAAGAGCAGGACAAACTACAAAAGCAAATCAGCCAGTTACAACAAAAAAATAGCGAACTACAGCGGCACAATGGTGAATTAAAGCAGCAGTATAGCGATATCAAACAACAAAACATTGAACTACAAAAAAAGAACCAACTAGCGGCTGAGCGCACACAAGTCGTACTAAAACGATTAACCCATATTGATCAAGTAGAAGGGTAATAATTAAGAGCAATCAACCATTGATTCTTATAAATTAAGCCAAAATTATAACGGTAATATTTTTTATTACTCACCTTACTGACCAGACATTGTAGGATTTATCATGACCGATGACCACAAAAAATCTATAGAAAAACAGCTACCAAAAAATCAGGCAACAAATCGTGAGTTAAAACCACAGAGAGCAACAGCAACTGCCTCAATCAGACCAAGCACTTCTATTCAACCAAGCGCTAAGACAAAAACAAATGCTGAACCACAAATCAAAAAAGTAGATATTGCTATTGCTGGAGTTACCTATCCAATCTATTGTCCCGTACACGAACAAGAAGAGCTACATTCAGCCGTTTCTTATATTAATGACTACGCACTAGATCTCAAGCGAGATGCACCCAGTCTCAACCAAGAAAGCCTATTGGTATTATGCTGCTTAAACCTTTACGAAAAAATCCATGCTAATCAAAAAACGGAAGAAGATCGCAAACAGCAAGACATACAATCTAAAGTGTTACTTAACAAAATCATCAAGGATGCGCATTCCATTCTGTAGACAAATAGAACCTTTAAAAACAAGCGCCTAGCCTATCAAAGCGAAGCGCTTTTTTATGTTCAATCAAAAACACATCAATCTAAACCTATTTAATGATTAGCGTTATAAACCTTTCCAGCATGAAAATCAGCTTGATGCTCATAATTGCAAAAAAACAACTGCTGACTGACTTCGGTATTACTATCTGCTGGCAAGTTCGGCTTGGTTTCAAGTACACCGCGATATTCAGCCAAGCTATTACCACAAAAATTACACTGCCGTGGCGTGGTCACATCACCTTCTTTTGGCATCATGCTTTTGGGTGGACGTGGGTACATAAACTTATAAAAAGCCCACATCGACGCCCAAATAATAAGGATTACAATAATAACAGCAAACACGGCAGTACTCCTTGGATGAGGATTGACTATATAGTTGAGTTCAAATAATTTCGATACAAGGAAACCGAGTGCAAGCTATACATTAGTATGGTCAGCGAGGGTGACGATGTAGCGGATTTATATGGATTTGACTATAGTATAAAACAACCATCAATTATGACGATAGAATATTAACTTGGCGAGCTCCTTAAGTGCCATTATACAGCATAAAAAACTGGCCACTTTGGGCCAGTTTCTGTATCAGATAATACGTCATACGTTTATTAATTCGTACTTATATCGGTATCGAAAAATTACAGCTGTAACTCACTGATATCAGCCACAGTTAAGAACAACGCACGTACTTGCTTTAACAATGCCAAGCGATTGTTTTTTAGTGCAGCATCTTCACTATTCACCATGACATTATCAAAGAATTGCGTCAATGGCTCGTCTAGACTGGCAAGCGTTTGCAATACTTGTGTATAGTCAGCTTGTTCTAGCAGCGGTTGTACCGCTGTTTGCGCTTGCTGCACACTGGCATATAAATTTTGTTCAGCAGGCTCAGATAACAAGGCCTCATCAACATTATCAGCCACGCTTACTTCTGACTTAGCTAATATGTTGGCAACACGTTTGTTCGAATCGGCTAGCATTGACGCTTGTGACAGCTCACTAAAGGCTTGTACCGCACGAATACGTTGATCAAAATCTAGCGGCATATGCGGATTAATTGCTTGCACGGCTTGGATGGTATCAACGCTTACACCTTGCTCAGTATACATGGCACGATAGCGTGAGTTTAAGAATGCCATGACTTGGGTAAAGGTATCACCCATTTTGGCAATTTTACTACCGTCTGCTGTACTATAACCTTTAATAGCTTGCTCAACGAGCGCGACCAAATTAATCGGTAACTGTTTTTCGATGAGAATGCGCAGGATACCAATCGCTGAACGACGTAAGCTAAACGGATCTTTTGAACCCGTCGGTGCTTGGTCAATCGCAAAAATACCAATGAGCGTATCCAAGCGATCTGCCAATGCCAAGCAGATGCCAATCGGCATCTGTGGCAATACATCACCACTGAATTTAGGCAAGTACTGCTCTTCTAAACTGGCTGCTACGGCTTCAGGCTCATTATTGAGGCGAGCATAATAAGTACCGGCGATACCTTGTAACTCTGGATACTCACCAACCAATGAGCTGGCCAAATCAGCTTTAGACAAAATAGCCGCACGTACCGTTTCATCGATACTAATATCACGCCCTTGCTGTTGCAGCAAGGCAGCAATAAATGCAGCAAGCTTGGCGATACGCTCAGACTTTTCCCAAATTGTACCCAGTTTATCTTGGAATACACGGTTTTTGAGACTCTCTGTCAATGCAAACAATGGCTGCTTTTGATCTTGTAAAAAGAAAAACTCTGCATCAGCCAAACGTGGACGTACGACCTTCTCATTACCTTCGATGATTTGATTGGGATCTTTTGACTCAATATTGGTAATAAAGATAAAGTAAGGCTGCAATTTTCCGTCTTTATCCGTCAAGCAAAAATATTTTTGATCGGCTTGCATGGTAGAGATAAGTGCTTCTTGTGGTACTTGTAAAAAGCGCGCCTCAAAGCTAGCACGTAGAGCAACAGGGAAATCAACCAATGCCGTCACTTCATCTAACAATGCCTGCGGTACGATAGCATCTGAGTTGACTTCGTCCGCTAATGCTTTGACTTGGTTTTTGATAAGCATTTGACGCTTATCAAAATCAGCCACAACTTTTAAGCCATCGAGCAAATCTTCATAGTCATTGGCGTGAGCAATATCATGGTAGTCAGGGCTGTGGAAGCGATGACCACGGGTTTGCGTACCAGCCTGATGTCCTTGGATGGTGGCGTCAATGACAGTACTGTCTTGCATTAACACAACCCACTGTACCGGACGCACGAACTCATTACGGCTTGCACCTGAGCGCATACGCTTAGCAATCGGCAGCTTGTCTAATGCTGTTTGAAAAATGGTGGGTAGCAATTCAGTCGTCGCCTGACCCTGAATGGTCTGCTCATAACCGACATAATCACCCTTATCAGTATTGATCGTTATTAACTCACTGGCCTCAATACCTAAGCCTTTGGCAAAACCCATCGCTGCACGTGTTGGATTACCATCAGCATCAAAGGCTGCTTTGATCGCGGGACCACGTTTTTGCTCACTACGATCAGGTTGTTTATCGCCAATACCCTGAATCTGAATGGCCAAACGGCGCGGTGCAGCAAAAGCCTTGATACTATCAAAGCTAATGTCAGCTTCTTTTAATTGATCAACAACACTTGCTTGCAATGCATCACGTAATGACTTTAAGCTTTTTGGAGGTAGTTCTTCACACCCCAGTTCAAATAAAATGGTACTCATGGGATGCTCCTATTTATTATTAGTAGATTGCTTGTTACCTGAGTTTTCATCTGCCACATCTTGTTTTGGCAAATACTTATCAAGTGCTGCTTGACGATGTGCCTCGTCAGCCAGTGGAAAACCTAACTTAGCACGTGCTTCGACATAACCAAAGGCTACTTTACGCGCCAGTGTACGTACGCGCAAAATAAAGCGCTGACGTTCTGTGACCGAAATTGCACCGCGAGCATCAAGTAAATTAAAGGCATGCGAAGCTTTTAGCACCATCTCATAGGCTGGTAGTGGCAAACCTTCCGTGACCAGCTTATCTGCTTGCTGCTCATAAAAATCAAACATCTGACCCATCATTGGCACATCAGCGTGCTCAAAGTTATAGGTCGACTGCTCAACTTCATTTTGATGAAAAACATCGCCATAAGTAACACGACCAAACTCACCGTCTGCCCACACCAAATCGTAAACACTATCGACGCCTTGCACATACATCGCCAAACGCTCAAGACCGTAAGTAATCTCACCAGTTACTGGAAAACACTCAATACCGCCTACTTGCTGGAAGTAGGTAAACTGCGTGACTTCCATACCGTTTAGCCAAATCTCCCAACCAAGACCCCACGCACCTAACGTTGGTGATTCCCAGTTGTCTTCGACAAAACGCACATCATGTACTAATGGGTCTATACCAATGGCTCTCAACGAATCTAAATACAACTCTTGAATATTAGGAGGATTGGGCTTTAACACTACTTGAAACTGGTAGTAATGTTGTAAGCGGTTTGGATTATCACCATAGCGACCATCGGTAGGACGACGAGATGGCTGCACGTAAGCTGCATTCCAACGCTCAGGACCTAACGATCGTAAAAACGTCGCTGTATGAAAGGTACCCGCACCGACTTCCATATCATACGGCTGTAAAACAACACAGCCCTTAGCCGCCCAATAATTCTGTAAGGTTAGGATCAAATCTTGAAAAGTCATCGGTTGAGACTCTTTTGCTTGGGATGTCATATTTTGGGTTGTCATAGTAAAGCCACTGTGGAATTAGTATTATTAAATAAAATATTGATAGCACTCGTATAGCCTATTTGGCAACGACTCTATTTGCCTGCTCACCTTACTAAAAATTGACTATTTTATCCATATTTACCGCAACTAATTTTATTATATTGACCCAAATATCTGGTTATATGACCTATATGTCACGGAAGCACGTTCTTATATCGATAATCATGATAAAAAAATACCCAAACGCGCGAGCATCTGGGCAGGAGGAAAAGCATGTCTGTAGCATCCTGATTAATCAGGCTTTTTGTTTTTTAATGGAGCTGCTTTTATTGGTAGGACTCGTTGGTTGCCTTTGGCATTACTATCCAAAGAATAATATAAATTAAAATACCAGGGACTGCTGCGCTCAATGATGAGATAATTACGAACAGTAATCTCACCCAAGTAGGCGACCAACCGACATATTCTGCAATGCCGCCCATCACACCTGCTAGCATACGATTGTTCTGTGAGCGATGCAATTTTGCTAATTTAGCCAAATCAAATACCTCTTTATTTTATTTATTACTGTTGCTTATTTTTATCGTTTTTTATTTACAGTTATTTTGCTTATTTTTTATTTGCTTGTTTTTTAAACCTATTGATAATTTACTTTATATTTCTAACTTGAGATCCAGTATATCAACTCCTAAAACTAGATCTGTTGATGATGTACTAGTACTTTGTGAGTTTATGCTACCTAAGCTTGCCCTAATCTCTCATAACACCTCATAACTTACTGATTTTAAATATTTATTTCAAAATATTTCAGAATGGCTTTTGTTGCTAAACCCTTACGACTTTACTTTGCTGATTGTGTTATTTTTGGGCTTACTCAAATAGATAAATAGCATTATAGGAATAACTATGTACGATACTGGCTTAATGATTGGGCATTTTGAGCCTCTACATTTAGGACAAATGCGCAGTATTTTAGATGCGGCAGGACAAGCAGAGGTTCTGCATATTGTCATTACGGCACATCCTTCACCACATCCAGATTTCACCATCACTTTGCAAGATAAGGCGCGCTGGCTACAAATGGCTTGTGCCGACTTACCTTTTATTCATATTCATACCACCCATGAAATTGAGCTTCCGTTGCATGATAGCTTTGATGACGTAACGATCAATATTCCTCTTAGTAATGCTAAATTACAGCACTTGGCAGATGCGCTCAACTTACCAACAGACTCTGTATTATTCTTGGCAGAAAACCACCCATTAGCGCAACGTGATACTCAAAAACAACTAAAAATACCAGTAGTAACCACTGCACTGCAACCTGAATTTGACTCATTTGCTATCGCTCGCAACCCTGTTGCATATTGGTCAGCGATTCATCCACAAGCACGTCGAAATTATACTAAGACCGTTGCGATTGTTGGCGGTGAAAGTTCTGGAAAGACAACATTGGTACATAAGCTGGCCAACTATTATGGAGCCAGATTTGTACTAGAAATGGGACGACTGTACGTTGGTACAGATTTGGGTGGTAGTGAAGTTGCTCTACAATATAGTGATTATGCACCCATTACCCTTCATCATGCACAAGCCATTCGCGATGCTACTGCTGTTGCAACGGCACCTGTCACCATAATTGATACGGACTTTGTGACGACTCAAGCTTTTTGTGAAGAGTACGAAAATCGTACCCACCCTTTTGTATCAGCTTGTATTGACGAGTTTCATTTAGACCATACGATTATGTTGAGCAATAGCACACCATGGATTGATGATGGTATGCGCTCTTTAGGCACACCTGCAGCACGTGGACGTTTTGAGCAACGACTCATCGATATCTTTCATCGTCATAATATTCAACCTCACATGATTGATGAGACTGACTATGATGCACGTTATCAACAAGCATTACGTCTTATAGATCAAAATATCTATAATAAAAAATTATAAAATCAAAAACGTGGTAACACGAAAGATTTTGGTAGGTGTTACCGCTATTATTACTCATTTTAGGATGAAAACCTTATGCGTATTCAGTTACTAGATAACATCACTGGAAAGTGGGCGATGCAATGGATTATAACGTGGTTCATTTGTGGTGTGATTGCCTTATCTACAGGTTTTTGGTTCACCACAGACCACACTGCCCTTGACTGGTTTTATTTGGCAGTTTCATTCATCGGTTTGATTTGCGTGGTGTCACTATCTTTTCGCAAAAACATCATGGGTAATGGCTTTGGCATGGGCGCAACCGCCGGTGAAGTGGTGGTTCAAGCAACATCAGGTGCCGTGGGTTTGATGCTCGCACCACTTTTTAATTTCTTCACCCACGTCTATGGCATTTTCTATTGGTCAAAACATACTGACCCCGATGGTGACATGATACCTAAATCTGCGAGCAAAGCTGTTTGGTTGATTACCGCAGCTTTTATAATCATTGGGCTTGCACTGTTTCCTACCGTAAACGAATTATTGGCAAGCTATGGTTATGCAGTAGTTGAAGATGATAATAGTAAATTTTTAGGCTTCATTTCCTTTTTTTGGATCAATGTTATTGCTTTTGTACTATCCATCACAGCGCAAGCAGCCATGATTTTGCGCTATTCTTTTAACTGGTGGTTATGGATTATCGTCAATTTCGTTTGGCTCATCGTCAACCTTATGTCTGGCAACTATATTTTCGCCATTCAAACAATGATATATCAAATAAACTCTTTTATTGGCCTATATGAATGGCATCGCAGTGAACAAGGCTAATAGCTATATTCAACCAAATTAGCTTAAAAACACTTCAACAGTTTTAGGCATAAAAGTAAATAATGCCATCGGTTTTGACTGAGCCGTCTATCAGACCGTATGGTGATGTGCTCTGATTAATGATACAACTGATAGCAGTCCCTACCTAAACATTCAGATAGGGTTACATTTTCATTACTAACAAGGAGGTTAGTATGTCTCGCATTCAGCAAAAGAGGATGTCAAAACGCACACTAGAGCAGTGGCTTAGTGAGTATTCGGTCAGTCATCAAAACTTGGTTAATAAAAAAATTC
>NZ_JBQSVP010000030.1:0-31596 GCF_052376345.1 Psychrobacter sp. AOP5-GZ1-6
CAATTCGTGCAATGCACTGGCAAAAAAGCCATGAGCAAACTCAATTCTAGCAGGTTCATTATTTTGTGCAGGAAAGTATTCAGGCTCTCCTTTGCTACGAACCAATATTACATTCTGATCAGAAAATAAAGTATTGAATAATTGGATAAGACACTCGGTAGCTAGTTGCTCGCTGTGTCCGGTTAATTGTAAGGTGTTATCAACAGCTTCGGAGCTGGATAGGTGGTGGTATTCATTTTTTAATATTTCTAAGTGTTTATACCTAGCAAACTCTAATGAGTTAATAGAGGTAGGTTTAATATTAAGCATCAGTTCTGTGAGGCGCTGCAGTAGTATTTTTGCTTCTAAAGGACAGAGCAAATTAGAAAAATCAGTTTTATTATTAAACGAGTTCATAAATAAGAGGCTAGTCAAATAAGTGATAAAATGGAAATTATGACTTTTTTATAAAAATAAAAAATAGGTCATATAAAATAGTATCAATATCAAAAATATTAACATACTAGCGCTAGCGTCATTTAGTGCTTTCCGTTAGTATGGCAGGCAATATTATACACCGTTTTGACGAATGAGGCCGCGCATGTCAAGCACTCCCGAAACTAAGCTTTCAGAATCTCACACTGACAACAAAAAAGTGCCTGTATCTACTGGTATGCCTGAGTACATCTCTTTAGACAAATGGGCAGACACTGGTTACGAATGGTCAGGAGACGTAGAGCCGAGCATTTTCAAACGTCTTGAGGCTATTCTGAGCACTGAGCATGAACAGAAGAAAATATCGATTAGTGCTGATTTATACCGCCATAACAATGTCTTACACTTGGCATTTACGTTGACGGGTAATGTTTGGTTGACTTGTCAGCGTTGTTTGCAGCCAGTGGCTATCGAATTATCTGATGATTATAATATTGCTCTACTCGAAAAAGAAAGCCAAGTGCGCTTGGTTGATGAAGAGCAAGATTATTTATTGCTTGAAGAAGTCATTACAGAGCAATCACCAGAGAGTTTATTGCCATTCAAGAAATTAGTTGAAGATGAAATTCTGCTGAAAACACCAATGGCACCCAAGCATGATGATTGTGAGATGATGGTAGAGCAGTTTGGTGAAATTCCAGAGGAAGAAGAAAGTGAGAATCCTTTCGCTGCTTTAGCCTCATTAAAAGGTAAGTTATAGCTTCACCAGAAAACAACTCATATATAAATGTACTACTTACTAGATTTGTGATACTTTTTATCAACTTTCTACAGAAGAGTGAGAGGCAGGGCTTTATTAATCCATTAAACATGCGTATAATGTCCGGTTTATTGCATTCTAGCAACGAGTTGCTTGCGGATAAAAGCTGACTAGACAAATTTGCTATAGCTTTTAGACGTAGTCAGCACTTTATGTAGGTGGCAATCTATTTAACTAATGATGCGTAAGACTTAGGTTGTTGTGATTATATAGCCTCTGTCAGTATCGATTAAAGCTGAATTTTAAGCTTATCCCTTTTAAGTATAGGAGCTATATCATGGCTGTTCAAAAAAGTCGTAAAAGCCGTTCTCGTCGTGACATGCGCCGTTCACACCATCGCATGGAAGTGGCTGAGCTGAGCATAGATGCTACTACTGGTGAAAAACATCGTCGTCATCACATGACAAAAGATGGTTTTTACCGTGGTCGTCAATTGTTTAAAGTAAGTCAAGATGCTTAATTTGTTTGCTGGTCAATAGCTAGTGCAAAAGTAATGATAGTACTGGTGACTATTATTACTTTTGTTTAGCTGTTATTCAGCAATGGATTTTGAGCTAAAGAAAGCCAAGTTATTTCGCTATCATATATTATGTAGCTAGATAACTTGGCTTTTTGCTATTATTTTTCAGAGTAAAAACGCAAATTTTTTTAGCTCTAGTTTTTGGTAAATATGAAAACGACCTGATACAATCTATGATTATAATTTTAGCGGTATTCTTTGCTGCACTTGTTTAGGTGTTGTCCGCTATAATAATAGACTGTGTCAGTGTATAGTTTACTGATAGTTCATTTTTCCAAATAAATAACGGAAGTAACGGCTGTGAGTCGTACCTAATAATATAACAAGTCTCGTTATTTTTAGGAGTATTTCCAATTAAATAAGGAATATTGGTTATGGCCTCTGTACCCGATATGGCAAACAAGCAGCCCATGCGGATTGCAATAATTTTCCCTGGACAAGGATCACAAGTCGTTGGTATGACTAGCGAGCTTGCTGAGACCTATCCAGAAATTCGTGATACTTTCACCGAAGCGAGCGAGGCACTGGGTGAGGATTTATGGGCAATCTGTCAAGATGAAGAAAAGCTCAATCAAACTCAATATACTCAGCCAGCATTACTGGTGGCTAGCATAGCAATTTGGCGTGTCTTACAACAAAAAATAACCACAAAACCTTGTTATTTAGCTGGTCACTCTTTAGGTGAGTATAGTGCGCTTTGTGCTGCTAATGTCATATCACTTGCTGATGCAGTAAAGTTGGTACATAAGCGTGGTCAACTAATGCAAGAGGCTGTTGTGGGTATTGATACGGCTATGGCGGCTGTATTAGGGCTTGAAGACAATCGGGTTGAAAACCTGTGTGAACAAGCAACTGAGCATGTTGATGATGCCATTGTTGGCGCAGCTAACTTCAATAGTCCAGGCCAAGTAGTGATATCAGGTAATACTATCGGTGTTAATGCAGTCATAGATAAAGTGCAAAATACTGGCAAGAAATCTATATCTCTAAAGGTCAGTGTCCCATCTCATTGTGCACTTATGGAGCCTGCAAGTAGTGCTTTGGCTGAAATATTGGCGGACATTAAGTTTGAATCAGCAGAGATTCCTGTTATTCAAAACCGTCATGCACGTGTCGAGACTAGTGCATTGGGTATCAAACAGGCCTTGACTGAGCAATTGAGCCAACCAGTATTATGGTCAAAAACGATGCAAGAGCTTGCTGACAAGCAAGTTAATACCTTAATAGAATGTGGCAGTGGCAACGTATTAAGTAATTTGGCCAAGCGTCAAGCACAACCAATTACTAGTTATCCTACCGATAAATCTGCCCGCCTTGAGAAGTTAATGGAGTTATTATCATGAGCCGTACGATTACATTAGTAACAGGCGCGAGCCGTGGTATTGGAAAGGCTGTTGCCAAACGCTTTGCTAAAGAAGGTCATTTCGTTATTGGCACAGCCACCACTGAGAAAGGTGCGGAGCTTATCAATAGTTATCTTCATGATAGTGGTGGTATTGGCCGCGTTTTAGATGTACGTGATACTGCGCAAATTGATAAGCTGTTTGAAGAGATTGAAAGCGTCTATGGTGCGGTACAAGTATTGGTTAATAATGCGGGTATCACGCAAGATGGACTACTCATGCGTATGAAAGATGAGGATTGGGAAAACGTCATCGATACCAATCTAACTTCGATTTATAGAATGAGTAAACGTGCAGTACGCGGAATGATGAAAGCACGCCGTGGTCGTATTATCAATATTACCTCTGTTGTTGCTCAGATGGGCAATGCGGGTCAATCTAACTATGCTGCTACCAAAGCAGGGGTGGAAGGCTTTAGCCGTACCCTAGCACGCGAAATCGGGTCTCGACAAGTTACGATCAATTGCGTCGCTCCAGGTTTGATCGAAACTGATATGACTGATGAGCTTGACGAACGCCTATTAAACTCGATGTTAGATGCTGTACCTATCAGCCGTTTGGGGCAGCCAGAAGACATCGCAGCCGCAGTATATTTCTTAGCCAGCGATGAGGCTAGCTACATCACAGGCGCGGTTATTCCTGTCAATGGTGGTATGTATATGTAAGTGACGCACAAGTGTTACATAGTGACAATAAAAAACTGTGTGAACGAGTGTAAACTATAATAAAGGGTGTTATAATGACGGACACTTTTAGGTCAAAGCCCTGTATTATAGCAAGGCTTGGCTAAACATGAGTCAAAACGTATAAGCTGTTATAAAGCATTCAGACAGCCAGGCTAATCTGAAAACCTCATTTTATATACAATACTATAGACTCTAACCGCAGAACTATAGTGATTTGTCAAAATAATAGATCAAAAAGGAGAAATCTACATGAGTAACGATACCGAGCTAAGAGTAAAGGCAGCAGTAGCTGAGCAATTAGGTATGAATGTTGAAGATATCAACAACGATGCTTCATTTATGGAAGACTTAGGAGCAGATTCACTAGACCTAGTTGAGTTGGTTATGTCATTTGAAAGCGATTTTGGCATTACTATTCCTGATGAAGATTCAGCAGAATTAACGACTGTTCAAAAAGCAATTGATTATGTACAAGCACAGCTATAATTTAATATAGCTGAGTCAGTTTTGTATCGCCGCTTATCTTAGTAGATAGGCGGTTTTTTTATGTCTATTATTTCTTATAAAAAGGATGTGTTTATTTGATTAGTGGCGATGTTAACATAAGCTACGTCACATAAACATTATTCAACATACGATTACTATCTACCATGCTGGATTTTACTTATAATCATAATAGTAAGTGAAAATGGTGATGCTAAGTGGCATTCATTATTAGAAAAATAAAGACTATTAAAATAATTAACGATACTTTAAGGAGTAAGTTTATGGGTATGTTCAGTTTTGCAAAAGACATCGGTGATAAGATTTTTAATCGAGATGAAGACAAACATGATGCAAAATCAGAAACCAAAGCAGAGGCTAATACACCAGTCAAAAGCAGTGAGCCCTCAGCGCAGTCGGTAGCAAATATTTTGCTGCGTCGTGTTCAGCAGCAGGATCTAAATATTAGTGAGCTAAAGATCAAATACAATGGCTCAACGGATACTGCTGAAATTAGTGGTAAGGCGAAGACACAAGCAGACCGCGAAAAAGCAATCATTGCTATTGGTAATGTACAGAATGTTGCGAAAGTAATTGATAATATTGATATCGAAGAAGACGCCCCTGAGTCAACGATGTACACAGTAAAGTCTGGCGATAATTTATCTAAAATTGCTAAAGAAGTTTATGGTTCAGCCAGTGATTATCTGAAAATATTTGAAGCCAATAAACCCATGCTGTCTGACCCAGATAAGATTTATCCAGGTCAAGTGTTGCGTATTCCTAAGCCATAACATTCATACTAAATAGCACAAAAACATGTGTCAAAAAAATGCCTCTTATGAATAAGAGGCATTTTTTGTTTAGATAGAAATTTATTTAGATAAAATAGTTCTAAGACGTAATCGTCTTTAATTTTTCTTGCTGCTCAGCTATGGCCCAAAGTATATGCTCATCAAGCATCTCATTATGCAGACCCAGTTTCGACTGTAATTGAGTAATGGTTTCTGTATTAGCATTTGCGTTTCCAAGGGCAATAGCAATATTACGTAAAAAATTCACATAACCGGTGCGTCTCAGTGGACTACCTTCGGTCTTTTTCATGAATTCAGCTTCTTGCCACTGCCACAGCTCCAATAAGCTACTGCTATCAAGATTATGCCGTGGTGCAAAGTCTTCTACAGGTGTGAGGTTGGCATAGCGATTCCAAGGACAGATAAGTTGGCAGTCATCACAACCGAAGACTCTGTTACCAATAGCACGGCGGTATTTTGTGTCAATAATACCATCGTGTTCAATCGTGAGGTAAGAGATACAGGCTGAGGCATTGAGCTGATAGGGTGCAACAATCGCTTGGGTAGGGCAGATATCAATACAAGCGCTACAACTACCACAATGCTCTTTAATAGGTTTGTCATCAGGCAACTTAAGACTGATAAATAGCTCACCCAAAACAAAAAATGAGCCTGCGTTTTTGTTGATGAGAAGTGTATGCTTTCCTGTCCAGCCAAGCCCCGCTGCGTCGGCAATAGGCCGCTCAAAAATAGGAGCAGAATCACTAAAAGGCCTAAAAATAAAATCTTGTTCTGATCCGATATCAAGATGCTGCCATTCAGGAAGCATGGCTTCTATTTTGAGTGCCAATTGTTTCAAACGACTACGCATCGTCTTATGATAATCACGCCCTCTAGCATAGCGCGCAATGATACCTTGATTGGGGTGGTCGTTGTCAGTAACCGTACGAGGTTTCGGGGCTTGGCTCAGGTAATCCATACGTACGCTAATAATGGTCTTTGCACCATCTACAAGCTGTTCAGGGTTTGCACGTAAATGATGATTATTATGCATAAACTGCAATTGCCCTTCATAACCTTTATCTAGCCATTGTTGCAATTTTATAATTTGTTTTGCAAATAAAGGATGATGCACGGATAGGAAACCGCAGTCAGCAAACCCTAAGTTTTGTGCTTGGGCTTTAATCCATTGTTTGACATCCACTGTGCTGGTAAACGCTAAGGTATTATTAACCATGATTTGATTGTCAGGCAGGTCATTGGATACTGGCGTAGTAGTCGCTTTCTTGGTTGTAGAAGTGGATGCGTTTGTTTTAGATGAATTATTCATGTGTGATAGCAGGTATTGATGTGAATACCGCTATGATAAGGCAGTGAGCTTATAGCGCAAGCATAAAAGAAAATAAACTTTCACTGAGATTGATACATAAATTGAAGTGAGCTTTTGCTAAGCTAATAATAGAGAAAGGTAAGTAGGTTTGAGTAATGGGCTTTTAAAGTAGTCTTGAAACAGACGAATGGCAATAGTTGAGGGTTAATCATGCAGGTAATAAATCATTTTTTAACAAGTCAAAAGAGAGTTATATCGCTCTATAGCAGTAAACAGCTTTACGCTATAGAGCAAGCATGGTTTGGTGAAGGTCATGATAGCTTTGGGTTAATGCAACAAGCGGCTTGGCAAATGACCCGACATATTGAACGGCTTTATGAGCAAAAATCTCTAGGTTCTCCTTCGCCCTCTACTAACTCTTCTTATCATCATACTGCTCAGTATCGAGTGAATGTTTGGGTCGGGAAAGGCAATAATGGTGGTGACGGTTGGTTAATTGCTTATTATCTACAGCAAGCTGGCTGGCAGGTACAAGTAATAACCGTTGGTTTCGATAATTATGATTTTGATATAAGTCGTCAGGCGAAAGTGTCCAATGCTGCAAGTCCAATAACTGAAGCAGGTAAGGCTATGAAAATAGCATTATCTGAAGGCTGCCCTTATCTACGATTTGAAGATCATAGTGACAGTCAAAGTAGTATAAATACAACCGCTCTTGAGTCTGATGTTTATATTGATGCACTATTTGGTATAGGCTTAGATCGTGCACCTCGTGGTATTTATAAGCAGGCAATTAGTGTTTTTAATCAACTATCTCAAAGAAATAATGTACTGGCTATCGCTGTGGATATTCCAAGTGGCTTGGTCGCTTCTACTGGTGAGGTGTTTGACCGAGTAGCGGTAGAAGCTGACGTGACTTTGTGCTTGATTGCACGCAAGTTTGGGTTGCATACCAAAGACGGTATGGATTATAGCGGACAGGTTATTGATATACCGTTGATACCATATAAAGTGAGTCATAAAGAATTTATACCTGTAGCCAAGCTGATGGCTACTGGACATGGTCTTAGTTCACGGCGTCAAAATAGCTATAAGGGCAGCTATGGTCATGTATTGATCATCGGTGGCAATCGTGTGGATGGATCACAAGGTATGGGCGGAGCCGCGATACTATCTGCTTCGAGTGCGATGGCGACAGGATCGGGTAAGATTACCGTTGCTTGTCATGAAGATTTTCATGGTGCGCTATTGACCTCGTTACCAGATGCAATGACTATTAATTTACATGATACTGTAGGTGTGCAGCGTTTAATTAGTGATGTCAGTGTGGTAGCGATTGGCATGGGGTTGGGTCGTGACGAAAAAGCACAATCCTTATTTATAAATTATATTCAAGCCGCAATAGTATCGAAAAAACCAATCGTTATCGATGCAGATGGACTCTATCATTTAGCAACACTACAGATGCAAAGCCATAAATTGGTCACTGATCTACGAGATTATAGCGTTGATAATGAGGTTAGACTGACACCGCATAGTGGTGAAATGGCTAGATTGCTGAATAAAACAATAACGGAGATAGAGTCAGATAGATTACATGCTATAAAGCAGTGTGCGGAGATGTATGGTGGAAACTGGGTGTTAAAAGGGGCAGGCTCGCTCATATTAGAGCAATGCTTAGATTCTATACAGGTTTATGTCTGCAGTGTAGGTAATGCTGGTATGGCAACGGCCGGTATGGGTGATGTGTTGTCTGGCATCGTTGCGGGATTATCTGCACAACAAGATCTGGCAAAAGAGATGCGCAGTTTGCATCAAGCAGTGCTTATACATGGTCTAGCAGGAGATATATTGATTAGCCAATCTCATCACTTTAATACTGAGCAGAACAACAGATTTTTGATAGGACAACGAGGGCTACAAGCTCAAGATATGCCTGTAGCCATTCGTCATACTATGGAGTTGATGATTGAAAAGTACTAATTAAACAGTACTAAGAGTTAAAAACTAGGTAGATGTGTTGGCACAGTATTGGTCAATTGCTTGCTGTACACGCTCACGTTTGAGTTCAATCTCACGACCGTCTAGATATTGACGTTGGCCATTGTCATCCATTTCATAGATACGTCCGCCAACGTTTAGGTTTGTCAAGTTGTTACGTAGTGATTGGCAGCGCTGAGCATTTTCCTGTGCATCTTGTTCTTTAAGGCGTGTTTCAAGTTCTGCGATTCGCTGTTCTTCTGCGCTTTGGGTATTATTGTTTTGATTAGGATCTGTTTTACCTGCCATTTCTCCAGCGTTGCTTCGTCTGCCGTCACTACGGAATTCGATTAGCTCAACATTTTTACCATTTTGCGGTTCATGTTGGCTATATTTTACTTCGCCATGGGTACCGATAGACTTATAAACCTGAACAGCCTGACTGGCATTCATTGACAGCATTAGCATACACGCTGCACTCATACTGACAAGTAGTTTGGCAGCAGTATTTTTCTTAGATGCATATGCCATTGTAGCAATCCTCTTAATTTAAAAAATAGTTGTGTATATATGTGTCAATATAACATTTTAGTGTGTGAATGGTACTAAAAATGTACCAGCATTTGATTCTAGCAAATAATCATTATGAATGCATATTATTTAATAACTAATAGTTAGGCATAGGCTTTAGAAGTTTTGCTTGACAATAGCGCGCAAAGCGTCGAATATAATAGCCGTTGATTGGTCAGTGAGCGGCTTTTATAATATTGCCGTGGCACTTGAAAGTGAAAACTACGGGTTACTTATCGGTAGCTTACGCAGTTTCGTTTTCTTTGTGATAATGATATAGAAAAAATAGCATGCATATAATGGTAGCTATTCAATACTATAGACATTGTCTCCGGACTTATCTGTCTACAATGACTAAGATAAACTTATTATTTAAATTACGCTAAGTAATAGCGTTAGCAATTGTATTAAGCATGGTACAAGATTGCGTGACAAGATTGCGTGACAAGATTGCGTGACAAGATTGCGTGACAAGATACTCTGAACGGACCTATTGTAATATTTAACGATATTGCATCGTACTATTGGTCATGAGGGTTAATTTGTCTATCGATTTTAATACCTCTGTATACATCCATATGTATACATCCATAAATGCTTGCTGATATTAATAATAAGCGTCTTTTATAGATGCACTCGCATCTTGTCACTGTACATCGATAAAGCCTTGTCATATAACTGACCTTACTATATTGCCGTGTTTGAGTAGCATGTTGTCTTAAAGGCAAGCTTACTGAAATATAGCGTGTACACATTCTTGATATGGATAAGTATTAGCAGTCATTTTTATGAGATGAATAACCATGTGTAAACATTGTTGTCTTCTTTGATAAAGTAATGCTACTTCTTGCCAAAAATAAAGGTGATGACAGTGACGCAAACCACGCAAAGTCCGAATATGACTGGACATACCCAAACGGGTAATGCCGCCAAAAATTTTGAAGAAAAACAACAACGCCTTGCTGAAGGTAGTCAGCAGCCTGTGATGCTGTCTGGTGCTGAGATGCTAGTGCAGGCGCTAACGGATGAAGGTGTCAAATACATCTTTGGTTATCCAGGCGGTGCTGTTCTTCATATCTATGATGCTTTATTCCAACAAGAGAATATTGAGCATGTTTTAGTGCGTCATGAGCAAGCAGCGGGTCACATGGCGGATGCTTATTCACGAGTAACTGGTCATACAGGTGTTGTATTGGCAACATCAGGTCCTGGTGCAACCAATACAGTGACTGCTATTGCTACTGCTTTTATGGATTCGGTACCGATGGTGGTTATCGCAGGTCAGGTACCAAGTAGCCTCATCGGTGAAGACGCCTTCCAAGAAACAGATATGGTTGGTGTCTCACGTCCTATCGTTAAGCATAGCTTTCAAGTGCGCCATGCTAGCGAAATCCCAATGATTGTCAAAAAAGCCTTTTATATTGCCCAATCTGGACGTCCAGGTCCTGTTGTTATTGATGTGCCAAAAGACATGACTGCACCTAGTGAAAAATTCGCGTATAAATATCCAGAAGAAGTATTTATACGCTCATATCAGCCGTCATTAAAAGGTCACAGTGGTCAAATCAAAAAAGCAGTAGAAACGCTATTAGCAGCCCAGCGCCCTGTTGTTTACGCTGGTGGTGGTGTGATTTGGAGCAAAGCTCACGAAGAGTTGACAGATCTTGCACATCGCCTAAATTTGCCAGTGACCAATACTTTGATGGGTCTTGGTACATTCCCTGGTTCTGATCGTCAGTTCTTAGGAATGTTGGGCATGCATGGTACGTACGAAGCCAATATGAGCATGCATCATGCTGACGTAATTTTGGCAGTAGGTGCACGCTTTGATGATCGCGTGACCAATAATGTCAAAAAATTCTGCCCTAATGCGACAATTATCCACATTGATATCGATCCTGCGTCGATTTCAAAAACTATTTTGGCGCATATTCCAATCGTTGGCGATGTAAAGTCAGTATTGACTGATATGTTAGATATCGTCGGTGATGACAAACAGCTTGAGCAGCATGCATTGCTAGACTGGTGGTCACAGATTAATGAATGGCGTAAGCGTCATGGTTTACGTTATGACACCAGTACAGATAATGGTATTAAGCCACAAAGTGTTGTACAAGCCCTAGATAAAGTGACTAACAGTAATGCTATTATCACCAGTGATGTCGGTCAGCATCAAATGTTTGCAGCGCTCTACTATACCTATAATGAGCCGCGTCAATGGTTGAACTCTGGTGGTCTTGGTACCATGGGTGTTGGTCTTCCGTATGCGATGGCAGCAAAGCTTGCCAATCCTGAGCGTGATGTGGTTTGTATTACTGGTGAAGGCTCTATTCAGATGAATATCCAAGAGCTGTCAACCTGCTTACAATATAATTTGCCTGTTAAAATTTTGAACCTGAATAATGCCCAGCTTGGTATGGTTAAGCAATGGCAGGACATGCTATATGAAGGTCGTCACGCACAGTCATATATGAATTCATTGCCAGACTTCGTTAAATTAGCCGAAAGCTATGGTCATGTAGGTATCAAGATTACTGATCCTGCAACGATGGAAGCACAACTAGCTGAAGCCATGGCTATGAAAGACAAACTGGTATTTATCGACGTTTATGTCGATCGTAATGAGCATGTGTATCCGATGCAAATTGCTGGACAGACAATGCGTGATATGTGGTTAACAAAAGGGGAGCGTACCTAATGCAACAACAACATCTGATTTCGGTATTGATGGAAAACGAAGCGGGTTCGTTGTCGCGTTTAGTCGGCTTGTTCTCACAACGTGGTTATAATATTGAGACGTTAAACGTCGCGCCTACCGATGATCCAAGTATTTCCCGTTTGACCGTGACCACCATTACATCACCTGAAAGAATTGAGCAAATCACAAAGCAATTGCATAAATTGATTGAAGTGGTTAAAGTGCTGAATCTATCAGAAAATGTACACATTGAGCGTGAATTGATGCTGATAAAAGTTCGAGCGACTGGTAGCGTGCGTGAAGAAATTAAGCGCAACGCAGATATTTTCCGTGCACAAATTGTCGATGTAAATGCCAACCTATATACGATTCAAATCGTTGGTGATAAAGCCAAGCTTGATGGTTTTATCGACGTGATTGGTCGTGAACGTATTATGGAAGTGGTACGCTCGGGTGTGATCGGTATTGCTCGTGGCGAAAAAACGTTAAGTATCTGATCAACGTAGTGCCCGACCAACTTAGCATTTAATAGAAATTTTATTTGGTTAAAATGTGTTTTTTAAATTAACATAACGCTTATCTTAGCTGGTGTTTTATAACATTAGCGACAGTATCTGCGTTTACTATCCATGGTTATCCATGATTGAGAAAAAGGACTGTATTTATGAACGTTTATTATGACAAAGATTGTGATCTATCGATTATCCAAGGCAAAAAAGTCGCTATTATTGGTTACGGTTCACAAGGTCATGCGCACGCGCTTAACCTACAAGATTCAGATGTTGATGTGACTGTTGGTTTACGTGCCAACTCTGGTTCATGGAAAAAAGCTGAAAATGCTGGTCTTAAAGTTTCTGAAGTAGAAGCAGCAGTACAAGCAGCTGATGTCGTTATGATTTTGACGCCTGATGAGTTCCAAAAAGAGCTTTATAACGATGTTATCGAACCAAACATCAAACAAGGTGCTACATTAGCATTTGCTCATGGTTTTGCCATTCACTACAACCAAGTCGTTCCACGTGATGATCTTGACGTAATCATGGTTGCACCAAAAGCACCAGGTCATACTGTACGTTCAGAATTCACTAAAGGCGGTGGTATTCCTGACCTTATCGCTGTCTACCAAGATGCTTCAGGTCAAGCCAAACAGTTAGCACTATCATATGCTGCTGGTGTTGGTGGTGGTCGTTCAGGTATCATCGAAACAACGTTTAAAGACGAAACTGAGACCGATCTATTTGGTGAGCAAGCCGTACTTTGTGGCGGTGCAGTAGAGCTTGTGAAAATGGGCTTTGAAACACTAACAGAAGCTGGCTATGCACCAGAAATGGCTTATTTTGAGTGTCTACATGAACTCAAGCTTATCGTTGATTTGATGTATGAAGGCGGTATCGCTGACATGAACTACTCAATCAGTAATAATGCTGAATACGGTGAGTACGTGACTGGTACAGAAGTTATCAACGAGCAATCACGTGAAGCAATGCGTAATGCACTGAAACGCATCCAGTCTGGTGAATATGCGAAGATGTTCATCTCTGAAGGCGCAACTAACTACCCATCTATGACAGCTCGCCGTCGTAACAATGCAGAGCATCCAATCGAAACCACAGGTGCCAAGCTACGTGGTATGATGCCATGGATTGGCGGTAATAAAATTATCGATAAAGACAAAAACTAAACTGATAGTCAGTTATAACAAATCTATTTAGTTTAAAAAAAGCCCACGTTATCTTTTGATAGCGTGGGCTTTTTTATGGGCTGTATTTACTCAATGTTTTTATCGTAAGCCGTTAGTGTGGGTTGAAAATTACTTATATTACCCAATATAAACAAGCTTAAGGTTAGTTGTTTGCCGTTTATTCAGTAAAAAACTGATCTTGTTTTGAGCTATTACATCAATCAAATGATTCGTTCATTTTTACTTTTCTATAGATTACAGGTTGTGTGTTGTGCAAATATCTTATCCTGACTGGCTAACGCCGCAATTCGTGTATATTACTCTTAGCGCTGTGGTAGCAGTTTTAATTTGGATAGAAGGAGAGATGCTTAAAAAGACAGGTGGAAAATTGCCTAAGTCTAAGTTTTTTCAAATTGGCTCATTTCTAGATACTACATGGTTCTTTGTTTCTGTGGTCGTTCTATACGTGATTGATTTGACACCCTTAGCTATCACCGTACCGGCTGCTTATGGCATCTATACAACCTTTGGCTGGGTATATGGAACACGCTTATTAAAACGTAAAGGTATCCCTGATTCTCCCAAAGACTTAGTGATACCAGATAAGTATATTGCCTATAGTCAGTCTTTTTCGCTCATATTTTTTGCGTTATGTCTGTTAGTGTTGAGCTCGCCTTGGTTACCTATTACTCAGTAGAAAACACCTTAAATTATTGCTATCATTTTTTTACTATAAGTACAGGTTGATATTTTTTTATTTTATATCAGTATCTTATATAACATAATATGAATTACATGAGTGTCAACAATGAGCTTAAATTTTTTACAAAAATCATCAATTTAACCTGTTGTGATTACTAAAAGCTGCTATAATCAAGATGTATCTGAAATATTTTAGGTAAAAATATTAAGTTATCTAAGGGTAATTTAGTGGTTTTGACTGTTGCATTGGGCAAAAAAATATTTGGATATATATCAATTAATCGGTGATGACACACGTCTCGCCAACAGTTAAAGAGTTAGGAAAATTTATGTCAGATAAAGTTGAAGGCACTGTAAAGTGGTTTAATGAAGCTAAAGGTTTTGGTTTTATCGCTCAAGACAATGGCGGACAAGACGTATTCGCTCACTACAGCGCTATCCAAGGTAATGGCTTCAAAACTCTAGCCGAAGGCCAAAAAGTGTCGTTCATCTTAGGTGATGGCAAAAAAGGTCCACAGGCTGAGCAAATCGAAGCTATCTAATCGCATCAGTTATTGAACTAACTGGGTTTCAGTCAGTTTGATTACTACAAGATTATCAATATGCATTGATTACTTTGTTGATTAAAACAATAAAAATACTGTCTCAATTTTAAAAAAAAGCAACCTCTTATCAGGTTGCTTTTTTTATATAATTTTTTTGGTAGTAATAAAGTGCTATTGATTTTGACGATGAGCATCGTCAGGTAATAATAAGAATTGATTTAATATAGATACAATAGATAAGGTTGTATTATGAAGTGGGAGAATTGGCTTTCAATTGACTGGCAACAAGTACTCGGAATCTCTTTATCTGCAGTAGGCTTTTACGTGGGGTTAATGTTATTTACTCGATTGATGGGCCTGCGCAGTTTTTCTAAGTTATCAAGCCATGATTTTGCAATGACAGTTGGTATTGGTAGTATATTGGCATCGACTGTATTGGCGGACAAGCCGTCTCTATTGCAAGGGCTGTTTGCGGTTGCAGTGCTATTTTTGATACAGGGTTTCATCTCAGTTATTAGACGAAACGTAAAGCCGTTGAAGTCCTTGATCGATAATCAAGCTATTATTCTGATGGCTCATGGCGAGTATTTAGACGATAACCTAAAAGAGGCAAGTCTTAGCACTAGTGATGTTCAGGAAGTTCTACGTAAAAATGGTATTAAAGCAAAAACAGAAGTGTTTGCCGTTATCATGGAAACCACAGGTGATATGAGCGTCATTAAGAATAATGATGTCGAACCTGACTGGTCTTTATTTGACGATATACGAGACAGTGAATTATTGATCGATTCTAATAAAAGGGATGAATCATAGATCTAAACCTACTAATTATTTTTATCCATTAACCTCAAAGAGGTAAATAATAACAAAATATTAAGTAATCTCAAGGCTGAGAATGCTATAAAGGTACGAGCATTTAAGGGTGTTCATCTATAAAATTCGTAGAATAAAGTGCTTATAGAGTGTTTGTTATAGAATGTTGACAAATTTATGACGCATTATTCACGGCGTTGTCTTGACCTTATCTGCCTGCTGACGCAAGATACATAAGTCTGATAATAACGGTTGGCCTAGCTTTAGCAGATTTCATTAGTAAGGAATACAATGCTAATATGTGGTTAGATATTGGCTCATCTTTCTTAGTTAACAATATTCTGTTGATGTAGTAATAACCTTGAGCAGTATTTTGAACGACAATTTGAACCACAACGAACCTTTGGTTCTTAACTGATAATTCTTAACTCATAACATTAATAAACGAGGAACGTATGAAAGCATTAGTAGCGGTCAAGCGTGTCATTGATTATAACGTAAAAGTTCGTGTAAAAGCCGATAACTCTGGCGTTGACTTGTCAAACACTAAAATGTCAATTAACCCTTTTGATGAAATCGCAGTAGAAGAAGCGGTTCGTCTAAAAGAAGCGGGTGTGATTGATGAAATTATTGTTGCTTCAATTGGCCCAAAAGAATCACAAGAGCAGATTCGTGCAGCCCTAGCGCTAGGTGCTGATCGTGGTGTATTAGTAGTAAGTGACGAGAAACCATATCCATTACAAGTTGCCAAAATTCTAAAAAATATCGCTGAATCTGAAGCTACTGATATTATCCTATTGGGTAAGCAAGCGATTGATGATGACAACAACCAAACTGGTCAGATGCTAGCAGCATTAATGGGTATCGGTCAGGGTACGTTTGCATCAGAAGTGAAGGTTGAAGGCGACAAAGTAAATGTGACTCGTGAAATTGATGGCGGGCTGCAAACAGTTGCGCTTGACTTGCCCGCAGTTATCACGACTGATCTACGTTTAAATGAGCCACGTTATGCAAAGCTGCCTAACATCATGAAAGCGAAGAAAAAACCACTCGATGAAAAAACACCAGCTGATTTTGGTGTTGATATGACCTCTAAGCAAGAGATTGTTAAAGTTGTGCCACCTGCTGAACGTCAAGCTGGTATTACAGTGGGTTCAGTGGATGAGTTGGTTGAGAAGCTAAAAAATGAAGCTAAAGTAATTTAATACTTCACTACGGCATATCATGTGCAGAGTTATCTGTTTGGATTGATTTGGTATTCTCTACATCAGCAACTTTGTACACAGACAACATCATGACGTGAATAGACGATACGAATAAAAAAGGATTAGAACCATGGCAATTTTGGTATATGCAGAACATGACAATGCCAGTCTAAAAAAGGCAACTTTGAACACCATCGCTGCTGCTAAGCAAATAGGCGATGACATCCATGTATTGGTTGCCGGTAATGCTGCACAAGCAGCGGCTGATGAAGCGGCTAAAGCGGAAGGCGTGACTAAAGTACTATTGGCTGACAACGCTGCTTATGAGCATCAGTTGGCGGGTAATATCGCATTATTGGTTGCTGATGTCGCTGGCGATTATAGCCATATCATAGCGGCTGCGACCACTACTGGCAAAAACTTCATGCCACGCGTTGCAGCTTTACTTGATGTAAGCATGTTGTCTGAAGTTTCAGGTGTGGTAGATGCGCAAACGTTTGAGCGTCCTATCTATGCAGGTAATGCGACAGCAACGGTTAAGACTACAGAAGATAAAGTAGTATTGACTGTACGTACTACAGCCTTTGATCCAGTTGCAAGCGAAGGTGGTACGGCGACTGTTGAGGCGCTTGATACGGTTAAAGAGCTTGGTAAATCAAGTTTTGTAAATGAAGAAATGGCTAAGTCTGATCGTCCAGAATTGACATCAGCCAGTATTGTGGTTTCTGGTGGTCGTGCGTTAGCAAATGGTGAGAACTTCACTAAATACATCGAGCCATTGGCTGACAAACTTGGTGCTGCTGTTGGTGCATCACGTGCTGCAGTTGATGCAGGCTACGTACCAAACGATATGCAAGTTGGTCAAACAGGTAAAATCGTTGCGCCAGATCTATATATCGCAGCAGGTATTTCAGGTGCTATTCAGCATTTAGCGGGTATGAAAGACTCTAAAGTCATCGTTGCTATCAATAATGACCCAGAAGCACCTATCGCTAGCGTTGCAGATTACTTTTTAGAAGCTGATTTGTTTGATGCATTGCCTGAGCTTACTAGTAAGGTTTAATGTATATTCAAAGAACTACTAAACCGCTACGGCTTTACCCTTCTTAGATGTACTATTTGTACAATCTGCAGTCGGCTGCCTTGTATCTGTTTTAGACTTCTTTGACTATTATCAGTAGTAGGTGAATAATAAGAAACCCACTATCAGTTGATAGTGGGTTTTTTGTTGCTTAATAGATGATAAGGCTTTAATGTTAGTTGCACATGAATGCTAAGAGTAGTTTCTTTGACGCAAGGTCTCATACAGACATAAGGAGCCTGCAATGGCTACGTTTAGACTTTCTTGCCCATTGGGCTGCGGCAGCGCAATGGGTGTGGCGCACTGCATTAATTCATCGCAGACGCCTTGACCTTCATGACCCATAATCCAAGCCACAGGTGCAGATAGATTATGATCATAAATTAAAGTGTCTGTATGCGAGCTAGTCGCCAAAAGTGGTACTTGTACTTGATCTAGAATATCCTGAGTACTCAAGCCTTCATAAATAGTTAGTGCAAACTGTGCCCCCATACCTGCTCGCAATGTTTTAGGTGACCAAGCTTGAGCGGTAGCACTGGTACATAGGATGTTTCGAATACCAACAGCTGCTGCTGTACGTAGTAGCGTGCCAACATTGCCGCTGTCTTGCACGTCATTTAGGATTAAGCAGTCCTCATTAATCATGGTCAAGCTAGGCTCAGGTACCTTGATGACTGCCATAATATCGATGCCGGTACCTAAGCTTCGAATACTGCTATAGAGCGAATCTGAAAGCGTCAAAATAGGTGTATAGGTCGGTAGGCGAGACAATACCTGCTGCACTTCAGAATGATTATATGCTGATTCAGCCAGTAGTATTTGAGCGAATGGATAGTCGCTACGCAGCGCAGCATCGATGAGATGGACACCTTCGATGACTGTCTGGCCGTTTTTTTTACGCTGGCGTGCTTGTGTCAATAACGCCTTAACCAGCTTGACCGTTGTATTTTTATCTGAGGTAATCAGCTCGGTGGGGTTTGCTACCATAGTAGTTCACTTAGAAAAAAATATAGAGAGTGTAAACAATCAGTATATAACGACATCGATAGTAAGTTTTATACTGATTGTTTTTAGATTGGTTAGGCTGACTTATTTGTCAGTATAATTTACATGTAAATCTTTAACGTAATCGACTTCGTTTTTGCTACCGAGCACCACAGGAACACGTTGATGAATATCAGTCGGATCAATATCTAAAATACGATTAACGGCATCGGTAGCACCGCCGCCAGCACGTTCAATCAATAGACTCATTGGATTGGCTTCATACATCAACCGTAACTTTCCTGCTTTGTGAGCGTATTTGGTATCAAATGGATAAGTAAATAGACCGCCGCGGCATAAGATGCGATGTACATCACCTACCATAGCAGCGACCCAGCGCGTATTGAAATCGCGACCACGTACGCCCGCTTCACCAGCGATCAGCTCATCGATATACTGTTGCATCGGTGCGCGCCAATAACGGTAGTTTGAGGCATTGATAGCATATTCACTGGTATCGGCATCAATTTGCACATTGTCTTCTATGAGCACATAATCCCCTGTATCAGGATCCAAACTAAACATCACGACGTGGTCAGTTATCGTTAGCGCAAGTACGGTAGAGGTGCTATATAGTAAATAACCTGCGGCCAGTTGTTGATTGCCTGCTTGCAAGAAATCACTGTTTTCGCTAGTTTGACCTTGGCGCTGATAAGGTAAGACAGAAAAGATAGTACCAACAGCCATATTGATGTCAATATTTGACGAACCATCAAGTGGATCAAACAATACTAATAAACTACCGTCTGCATTGGCAGGGGTGGCATTGTCTAGCTCTTCTGATGCAACACCCGCACAATGTGTGTTTTTTGCTAGGGCATCTAATAATAAATCATTGGCCAGTACGTCTAGTTTTTTTTGATCTTCACCTTGGATGTTTTGATTACCAGCTTCGCCTAAGATATCTGCTAAGGCTCCTTTTCTAAGCAGTTGTGAAATGGTCTTACCGACATTAGTAACAGTCGTAATGACATCATTGAGTGCGGGCGTGGTGGCATGATTGTCTAGATAATTTGCTAAGGTCGTCATAAAGCTTCCTAATAAACGAGTTTGATAAAGAGTATTGAGCATAAAAGAGCAGAGAGTGTGCAGCGTATTTTAAATTGATAAAATTTTAAATAGCGATACCGTGTCTTTGTCCTGACCATAAAATCAGCTACACTATATGTATTATTCATTGATGTTTTTGCTAAGCTTGTTTGCAGCAGTAGTCACTACAACGCGATTAATATTGTCTAGCAGGCTGATAATTTTGTTTTATAGGACTTGTGCTATTGGGGTAAATTGTAGCAAATAAGCATCAGAATGTCCTTGTATCTATGTATATCCACGATAAATGCTCGAACAAAAATGAATAAATGATTAATATAGACTCACATAAACTCATAATAAAGACTCGCCCTTATGTCAAATTCTATCGATAGCAGCGCAATACATACGATCTCACCAACTGACTACGCAAAATTCGATCCCAATACCATTCACCAAAAGCTCAATACCTCACTGAGTCGTCCTCAGCTCAATACTGATGGTAGTATCCGTCATTTTTTGGGTGTGGAAGGTCTTAATAAAGAACAGTTACAAGCAATTATTGCAAAAGCAGAGACGTTTTTTGATGATAATGGGCAACTGATCAACCGTCCTGAGTTAGAAGGCTGTACGGTGATGAATTTATTTTTTGAGCCGTCAACACGTACACGCACGACTTTTGAAGTGGCGGAAAAACGTCTGGGTGCCAACGTGCTGAATATCGACATCGAACGCTCTAGCACCAAAAAAGGCGAGAGCCTACGTGATACTTTGTGGAACTTGCAAGCCATGACTGCGGATATTTTTGTGGTACGGCATTCAGCATCAGGCGCTGCTCATTTTATGGCGACTGAAGTGACTCCTAATATTGCCATTATTAATGGCGGTGATGGCTGGCATGCCCATCCAACGCAAGGCATGCTTGATATGCTGACGATTCACCGTGAAGCACCGCGCCCCTTTGAAGAGCTATCAGTGGCTATCGTCGGTGATATAAAGCATTCTCGGGTCGCACGCTCTGATATCAGTGCGCTACAGACTTTGGGGGTTAAAGACATTCGTGTCTGTGCGCCGCGCACTTTATTGCCTAAAGGTATTGAACGTTTTGGTGTGAAGGTTTATGAAGATATGAATGAGTGTGTGACTGACTGTGATGTCATTATGGGACTGAGGATTCAAAATGAGCGTATTGGCTCACCATTGCTAGCATCGTCAAGTGAATATTATAAGCATTATGGTATTACACCAGAGCGCGTGGCACTTGCTAAACCTGATGCATTGGTTATGCACCCAGGACCAATGAACCGCGGTGTTGAGATCGCTTCAAGCGTGGCTGATGGCGCACAGTCTGTGATTTTAAAGCAGGTAAATAATGGCATTGCTATTCGTATGGCGGTATTGTCACTTGCGATGGCAGGTCAACGTGCTCATCAAGCTGCTAGCAAATAATATTCTCTCACGCTATTTTATTCTTCATTATTTCATTTTATTGATACGGTAATAACGCTCATGTCCAATATGATAAACACTGATGCACCGGTACTTGACCACCTTCCTAACACCATTAAAAATGCATTACCAAGTGCAGTGACTGATAAGCTAGCCTCTCTTGAGGCTGAACGTGAGATGTGGTTGCTGCCACCGTTGGTTGATCTATGCGCACGCTTACGTGAGCCAGGGCAACAGCAGCACGGCACGCTTAAATCAGAAGGTAGTGCTGCTCGTGGTAATGGTTTTTTGCATGTGGTGGTTCCACCTGATACAAACCCTATTTTAGAAAATGGCTCGCTACTCAAAGGGTTGCGTGAGCGTGCGCTTGAAGATGGTGGCATTCATTTGCATGTATTAGGTGCGTTGACTGCGGGGCTAGAGGGTGAGCGTCCATCTAATATTGCAGGATTAAAGAAAGGTGGCTGTATAGCAGTCTCTAACGCACGCAGACCTTTTCGTAATGACTTAGTGCTATTACGTACATTAGAGTATGCTGCAACTTTTGGCATGAAAGTGTTCTTTTATCCTGATGAGGCAAGCCTGTCTGGAGATGGAGTGGCGCACGAAGGTTATATCGCTTCATATCATGGACTACAAGGTATTCCATGGATTGCGGAAACAGTTGCCTTGTCTACCCAGTTATTGATGGTTGAAGAAACGGGGATAGCAGCTCACTTCAGTCAGCTGTCTTGCAAGTCTTCAATAGAGCTGATGCGCTGGGCGAAAGACAAGGGGCTACCAGTGACTTGTGATGTAGCGATGCACCAACTGTATTTAACCGATGATAATTTGGAAGGCTTCAACGCTCAAGCATATGTGTTGCCACCTCTGCGTAGTAATACTGATCAACAAGCCATCCGCCGTGGCTTAAAAGATGGCACGATTGATGCGATTTGTAGTCATCATGAGCCACTGAACAGTACAGCGAAAAAAGCACCATTTGCTGAGAGCACACCAGGCATCTCAAATTTTGATACATTCATGGCGTTAGCCTGTCAGTTGGTACATGATGAGGTGCTGACGTTAGAGCAATTGGTAGATAAAATCTGTCTCAATCCGGCAAAAATAGCAGGTATTAGCGAGCAGTATGAAAGCATTGGCGGTGCAGTATTGGTTGACCCAAATCTAACATGGCAGGTGACTGCACAATCGATGTTATCGAATGGTAAAAACACGCCGTTTTTTAATCAGCAACTGCAAGGACGCGTTGTGGAGACTTTCTTTGGTTAATTTACCGCAACAGGATGACAGTCGGCCGCCATCCTCGAAGGATTGCGTTACCGACTTAGTTGACCAACCAGACAAACGACACAGTACTTCTAGTGAGTCTATCCGAGCGGTAGCAATTTATGAGATAGTCAAAGGTGCGGGTGCTTTGTTGGGTGCTGTTGCGTTGTGGTTATGGCATAGGGATATAGTGCATTGGTTTAAGACGCTAGCAGTCTCGTGGCAGCACAGCTTTGGTCATCTATTTGCACCGCAAATTGATAGCGCAGTCCGCATTACTCAGCAGGCAAGTAAAAATTGGTCATTATTTTTATTAATAATTTTTGCTTATGCCAGCTTACGATTTCTTGAGGCTTATGGTTTATGGCAAGATAAAACTTGGGCATATTGGTTTGGTGTATTGGGTTATGGGATATTTATTCCGATTGAGCTGTACTATCTAATAGTCCGACCATTTGATTGGTTTAAACTAATCATATTGGTATCTAATATTTTGATTGTTATCGTGGTTTATCGTAATATGAAACGAAAAGGCTTGATATAAAGTCTTAAAATATTTATAAAAAATCCAGCATAAGATAGATTTCTTATGCTGGATTTTTTATAAAGCGTATTTACTGTCTATGCATCTAAAATCTTTTTGTCAGTACGAATGCTCTTAGCGACTTTGCCAACGCTCAGACCCTGTACCAAAATAGAGAAAATCACCACCGCATAAGTGAGCGCCAATAAGATGTCACGCTCGTTGCCAATGGGGAGTTGCAAGACTAAAGCAACGGAGATACCACCACGTAATCC
This sequence comes from Psychrobacter sp. AOP5-GZ1-6, assembly GCF_052376345.1. NCBI lineage: Bacteria > Pseudomonadati > Pseudomonadota > Gammaproteobacteria > Moraxellales > Moraxellaceae > Psychrobacter > Psychrobacter sp. AOP5-GZ1-6. The sequence continues at coordinate 23,315 of NZ_JBQSVP010000030.1, forward strand.
GCCCCATGTCAGTACTTTCCATGCACCCGTCGGCAAATCAAGCTGACGATGGAAGGTTTTCGTGGTCATACCCACGACGATAAACCGAGCAAGCAAGGCAATGACAATCGTTAAACCAGCTGCAATAAATAAATTACCAGAATAGGCAATCATTACCACTTCTAGACCGATCAGTACGAATAAAATAGCGTTCAAAATCTCATCAATCAATTCCCAAAACAAATCAATATAATGACGGGTCTTATCGCTCATAGCGAAGGCACGCCCGCGATTACCAACCATTAACCCCATCATCACCATCGCGAGTGGTCCTGATAGATGCCAATGACTGGCCAATGCATAACCACCTATCACGCCTGCAAGTGTTAATAATACTTCTTCTTGATAGCTGTCGATACTCTTGAGCATATAATACAAAATCGCCCCAAGTACTAAGCCAAAGACAATACCGCCACCTGCTTCCACAGCTAAGGTATGTGCCACGTAGTCGGCCGTTGGGATGTCACCACTAGATAAAATACCAAGTAATAGCACAAAGATAACCACACCGATACCATCATTAAATAATGACTCACCAGCGATGACCGTTTCTATACTTTTTGGCGCACCTGCTGACGACAGAATACCCATTACAGCAATAGGGTCAGTCGGTGATATGAGTGCACCAAACAATAAGCACCAAAGAAACGGTAAGCCGAAACCAAGTAGCGGCAACATAAAGTATAGTGCAGAGGCAATAAGCATCGCCGAGACAATAGTACCCACACAGGCAAGAATACCAATCGGTAGTTTATAGCGTTTCAAATCACCAATATTGACATGAAGCGCACCTGCGAATAGCAGCATAGAAAGCATGCCATCTAATAATACCTCGGTAAAATCGAGCTGCTCTAACAAGCTCACTTCATAATCAATAAGCTGATCAAATCCTAAAAATCCCAAAAATATCGCACCGATAGATAAAACAATAGAGATAACCATCACGCCAATCGTGGTCGGTAGACCGATAAAACGATGATTGATATAAGTGAGTAAAGCCGTGATAGACAAAAATATTGCACTGATTTCCAGTACGGTGAGGTTGCTTGTAGAAGTCATGAAAAGGGTCTCAAGTGAGGATTAAAAGGCTTACGCTTGATGCTTATGAGCATTAAGACGGATTGATTATTTTATTACTATTTTATCGCTTTAATACCAGTAATGGGTATCAAATTTATGGGTGGGGACAAGGTTTTTTAATGGTGATGACAGGGATTGATGGACATATCTATCAAGCACACTAATATAGTCAAAGTATAAACAGGACAAGTAGTACCCCGCACAAGGATGACGATGTATAGTCAGCGAACAATTAAACCACTATCGCGTTGGCTATCCTTAAGATGTACTACTTATATAATTTGCAGTTGGCAGCTTTGTACCCATTTTAGAGCTCTTTGACTGTCCTATTTTATAGTGCTTTGACTATAGCGGATGGATAAGCGTTTGACTGTGTTTGGCCCGCAGCGTTGTTTAGCTCACAGGGTTGTCAGCTTCAGTAATGATATCTCTCTTATGATTAGAGTGTTGGTTATCCACTACAACATCATCATTTATATCTTGAGGAGTGAGAGTTTCATTGTGATGGTCATCGACTGTTATGTCACTGTTTTTGTCATAGGGCATAGGCTCAAAGTGTGGAGTTTTTTCCTTACCTGAATACTCCTTTGCCCATTGATCTGTTGTAGTAGCGGTAGTTTTTCTAAATAAATGGGGGTCATGACCTTTAAAGTTTTCTTTATTGGCAGAGGTTTTTTTGCGTGGTTCAGCATTTGCAAAAATAAGGCTCAACGGCAAGTCTAGTTGCTGTTTAGCATAAGCCTCTGTATGCTCAAAACGATCTATTAGTAAGCTAAACCAAGGTGTTTGATCTTCTAGACTCATCCCTTCAAATTCATCTTTGATGGGTAGGGGGTAGGGTAGCGTGCGATAAAAATCCCACAACGTCATGGTACTCAAGTCTTTTTTGAGAACATAGTCGTTATCTTCGGTCATAATGATGAGATTGCTGCTCTGTAAGTAGTTAATATAGGTATACCATTTGGGCAGCTCTTTGCGTCCCAGTATGCTGCGCAGTGCCCGTTCACTGACAGCTTCTCCTTTTAAATGGTAGGTGTATACTAGATTAAGCATGTCTAGCAAGCTTAGCAACGGGTGGCGTGGACAAATTTCTTCGGTCTCAAAAATAGTCAGGGTATAACTAATTTCAACACCCAATAAAATCAAATTCCATGATAGATAAATCCAAAGTAAGAATATCGGCAGTGCCGCAAACGCTCCGTAAATGGCTTCATAACTGGTAAAGTTTGCCATAACAGTACCAAATAGGTATTTCATCAATTCAAAAATGATGGCTACCAATACACCTGCTATTGCCGCGCTTTTCGCTGGTACGCGTGCTTTCGGAATGAACCAGTACATACCGATGAACCCTGCAACGGTGATACCGATGGTGACACCTCGAACCCAAATGGACCAGTCAATACCGTAGCCTGCAACCTGTTGATTCAAGAAACTCATGCTCTGAACCGCACTTGAGGCAATAAAAGCGGTACCTAATACTAACGGCCCTAGTGTCACCATCGTCCAGTAGCGCAGCATGCTTTTTAAACCACCAGAGCGGTTTTCTACTCGCCAAATCTGGTTGAAAGCACGTTCAATAGTCGTCAACGTCATGATTGTCGTAAAAAACAACACCATCGCACCAATGACCGTTAAGTTAGAGGATTTTTCAGCAAAATTGTTGATGTATTCGCTAACCTGCATGCTAGATTGTGGTAGCAAGTTGCTATAAATCACGTTATATATCTGTGCTCTGACGGAAGCAAGTGCGGGTACAGAAGACAAAATCATCAACAGTACCGTCAACATCGGCACTATTGATAGCATGGTGGTATAGGTTAGAGAGGCGGCTTTTTGTTGGCAGTTATCCTCAAAGAAATGCCCAAATAAAAAACGCAAAAACTGAAACCACCGTTGTTGTAAAAACGGGATTTTTTTTGTTAAGTTTTCCATATTTATCGTCTAACAGGTATTGTAGTGACAATAGTGTAACAAAGATTTATGGTTACCACTGATATAGAGTGTTACCCGCTACAATGTAATGTGAGGTTGTTTGCATGTGAGTGAATGACTCGGGCATAATGTGCACCTATATTGATAGTGGCATTAATGTGGATGCTTTTGTGATGAGTGGTTTGCTATGAATGATTCTCTATAAATGGCTCTACCACAAAAAACGCTATTACTATCAATCATAACGTTAATGATTTTCTGAGGAAGTGTTGCTAATGAGTCAGACTGCCCCTTACGTGTTGGTACTTTATTATTCTAGCTACGGTACGACTAAGACATTGGCATATGCTATCGCCCAAGGTATTGAGGATGCTGGTATGACGGCACGTATTCGTACTGTGCCAACTGTCGCGCCCGAGACGACATCTAGCAAGCCTGCCATACCTGATGACGGTGACCTTTATTGCACCATGGATGACCTAAAAAACTGTAGCGGTCTGGCGCTTGGTAGCCCAACGCACTTTGGTAATATGGCAGCACCCATGAAATACTTTTGGGACAACACTGTGACCATTTGGCTAGCAGGAGATTTACAAAACAAGCCAGCTTCAGTATTTACGGCGACCGGTTCGATGCATGGCGGTCAAGAAACGACATTGCTCACGATGATGTTGCCATTGATGCATCATGGCATGATTATCGTTGGCTTGCCTTATGCAGAGCCAGCGCTAAACCGTACCCATCGTGGTGGGTCGCCTTATGGAGCCAGTCACGTCAGTGGTGCGGCACACGATCAACCTGTATCTGCCGATGAGAGTGAGCTGGCAATTGCTCAAGGCCATCGTCTGGCAGTGAGTGCCAAAGCATTGGCTCAAGCTAACTGGCGTCGCTAGGCGATTTTTATAGCAGGCAGCACATAGAGCACTGACTATATAACGCTATTAATTAGGAAAAACATATATCTAATGGCTACAAACCGCTCCGACAGTGAGACAAATATGACTGCTCCAGCAAAAAAAACTGCTAAGCCTGTCAAAGTAAAAAAACCGATTGCACCTATCCGTCAGCGCTTGATGGTGACGTGGCTGATTTGGCTCGCCTATCGATTGCTGGGGCTGCCTATACTTATTAATGTATTCAACCCGAGTAGCCCTGATATCGTGGGTGGTGTCGCATGGCAAGCGCTGTGGCTAGTCCCTGCACTCATTTTGACGCCATCGATATTACGTGGACGCTCACCTTATGCGTTATTAATTAGCAGTATGTTTATACTTGTCTATCTAGGTGGGAGTGGAGTGGTATTGTTTGCTAGAGCTTACGGTAGTAGCTGGGCAGAGATAGCCGTCTATATCATTGATTTTGTGCTATTGCTGTCTATCAATTTTTGGCTGTTTATTTTACTTAAACGACTGCCTTCGATGAACAATGTGGTCAAAAAACCTCGTCAGTGAGTCAGTTTTCCTAATATTGTCAATCCTAAATAAAAGAGGTGCAACTACGCGATATGGGTTACATTTTTCTTGCTTGCTGTGCCTACGCAGACAGAGGCAGCGCAAAATGTAACCCATATCGCTGTATTTATTTTATAGTGGGTCGACTATATTCAATAAGTAGTGCTCAACAAGTAACGCTTACCAAGTGTAGTTTATTAGTTGTCAGTATAAAGTAAAAATACCAGTACCCATCGTATAAAGCTAAAAAAGCGGCGCTCTATATCGGAGCGCCGCTTTTTTATGATCTTTCTTTGGGTTCCACGAATGGACTAGTAACAACTAGCTTAGTTAAGCTTGGTTAATTCTAAATCCATTTTCTTGCCATCATTTACCTGACTTACTTTTACTGGTAAGTAGTCTAAGCTTGGTGCTAACCAAAAGCTGGTAGAGCGGCTATTGTCATCGTGGACACGGTCGACACGAACTGTATCAAAAGTACCAGCGGGTACGGTGATTTTGCTGCTGCCAGATTTTTTGAATGGGGTCTTTTCTATTTTGTCTTTTTTCGCCATGTAGTAATTACCAGAGAATTTACCGTTCAATAAATCTTGGCGAATCTGTACTTCAAGGCTCAAGTCATCAAAGGCTTGTTGCGACATGTTCAAAGTCGTTGATTTGCCTTTATAGTTACTCACAACCTTTTTAGTGCTCGAGTTAAAGTCTAGCTTATGCGTGCGACCAATGCCTAATAGCTTATAAGTAGTACTGGCTTTGCTTGGACTGACGTTGTTACCGTTAATGGTAAAGGTACTGTTTTGTGAGGCACTTGCCACACCAGCGACGCGAGCACTGACATTGTATTTCCATGTGCTGCCTGATTTGCTTAGCGTACGAGTCGCCGTACCTTTGTATTTGTCTTCTACGGTAAAGCTATAATTGGCACTTGAAGGCTGGATGGTTTTTGCGCTAGCAATAGTGGGAGCCGCCATGCTGGCAGCGCTAATAGCAGCAATACTAGCACCTGAGGTTAACGCTGCTAACAGTTTAGACTTGCCGTTTTTTTTAGACTTACTGTTTTTGAAATTGTCAGATTTGTCTATTCGTGAGTTTTTATTCGTTAGTGAAAAACGCATAAAGGTTCCTTAGGTCAAATATTAGATCAAGTATCGTTGATATATCAATTTCTATTTATCATATTAAGATTTTTATAAACACTATAATGGTCATACCTTGTTACGTTTTCAAGAGTAGTTGCTGCCAGTGGTGTGTTGCTCTTGTATCTAATGTTGCTATCAAAACGCGTTGAGTTCATGCCGCCATACTCAAATGTCTTAGAAAATACTTATAAATTTTTAGGATTTACACTTGAAGCGAATACATCTTGCCCCCATTTTTTGATACAAGCTCAACGCTTATCTGTAATACGCTGCTTTTAGCGGCACTTGTTACAGATATCGGTATTGAGACCATTAATTCAAATAAACCCTTAATTTTAATAACCAACTTTTGGAGTCATATCGATGAACATTCGTCCTTTACATGACCGTATTGTCGTCCGCCGTATAGAAGAAGAGACAAAAACTGCTGGTGGTATCTTACTTCCTGGTTCTGCACAAGAAAAACCATCACAAGGTGAAGTGCTAGCAGTGGGTAACGGTCAGGTTCGTGACAACGGTGAAATTCGTGCGTTAGATGTAAAAGCTGGCGACAAAGTTTTGTTCGGTCAATATGCTGGTCAAACGGTAAAAGCTGATGGTGAAGAACTATTGATTATGAAAGAGTCTGATGTATTGGGTGTGCTAGAAGGTTAGTCCTTTTGAGTATCATTTTATACTCAGCACATTTTGATAACAGTTTCTAATAACTACTTTTGATTAGCAAATATCAAATCAATCATATTCTCATACTTATAATAGTGGAGTAATTTAACATGGCAAAAGACGTAAAATTCGGCATTGATGCCCGTAAACAAATGATGGACGGCGTAAACGTTTTAGCAAACGCAGTAAAAGTAACGCTAGGCCCTAAAGGTCGCAACGTGGTTATCGACAAGTCATTCGGTGCGCCAACGATCACAAAAGATGGTGTATCAGTTGCCAAAGAAATCGAACTTGAAAACAAATTCGAAAACATGGGCGCACAGTTGGTTCGTGAAGTGGCTAGCCGCACAAATGATGTCGCTGGTGATGGTACGACGACTGCGACTGTATTGGCTCAGTCAATTCTACAAGAAGGCATGAAGTCAGTTGCTGCTGGCATGAACCCAATGGATCTAAAGCGTGGTATCGATAAAGCGGTACGTGCAGCGGTTCAAGAGATTCATAACCTATCTACACCAGCGGATGACTCAAAAGCGATCGCTCAAGTAGGTTCTATCTCTGCTAACTCAGACACCAAAATCGGTGAGCTTATTGCTCAAGCGATGGAAAAAGTCGGTAAGCAAGGCGTGATCACTGTTGAAGAAGGTTCAAGCTTTGAAGATACCCTAGAAGTTGTAGAAGGTATGCAGTTTGACCGTGGTTACATCAGCCCATACTTCGCTAACAAGCAAGACAGCTTAACTGCTGAGTTTGAAAACCCATATATCTTATTGGTTGACAAAAAAATCAGCAACATCCGCGAAATCGTGCCATTACTCGAGCAAGTAATGCAGCAGAGCAAACCATTGCTAATCATCGCTGAAGATGTAGAAAACGAAGCATTGGCGACGCTAGTGGTCAACAACATGCGTGGCGGCTTAAAAACTTGTGCTGTTAAAGCACCAGGTTTCGGCGATCGTCGTAAAGCAATGCTAGAAGACATCGCAACATTGACTGGCGGTACGGTCATCTCTGAAGAGATTGGTCTAAGCCTAGAGACTGCTACTTTAGAGCAGCTAGGTACGGCTAAGAAAGTGACAGTCGGTAAAGAAAACACCGTAATCGTTGATGGCGCTGGTAACACTGCTGATATCGAGAACCGTGTTGACTCTATCAAACGTCAAGTTGAAGAATCAACGTCTGACTATGACAAAGAAAAGCTTCAAGAGCGCATGGCTAAATTGGCTGGCGGCGTTGCTGTTATCAAAGTTGGCGCAGCGACTGAAACTGAAATGAAAGAGAAGAAAGACCGTGTTGATGATGCGCTACATGCAACTCGTGCAGCGGTAGAAGAAGGCGTTGTACCTGGCGGCGGTGTTGCTCTGGTTCGTGCCATGACTGCTTTGTCTGAGTTGATAGGCGACAACGACGACCAAAACGCAGGTATCAACATTTTACGTCGCGCGATGGAAGCACCATTACGTCAAATCGTGACTAACTCAGGCGAAGAAGCGTCAGTGGTAGTCAACGAAGTGAAAAACGGCAGCGGCAACTATGGTTATAATGCTGCTACTGGTGAGTACGCTGATATGCTCGAAATGGGTATCCTAGATCCTGCTAAAGTATCACGTTCAGCACTAGAAAACGCTGCATCTGTTGCAGGTCTAATGCTAACCACCGAAGTGATGATCACTGATCTGCCACAAAGTGATGATGGCATGGCTGCTATGGGCGGCGGTGCTGCTGGTGGAATGGGCGGTATGGGTGGAATGGGCGGCATGATGTAACTTATGCCTCGACTAAATTTGTACGACGTTGTTAACCTCGCTCGATGTACTATTAGTACAGTCTTCACTTGGTTGCCTAGTCGTACTTCTTTAGTCAACCCATAAGACGCTTTTAACTAAAGTTGTAAATATTCTTTGGAAGTGTTTGAACTACCAAAAGCTCTGCTATCGAAAGATAGCAGGGCTTTTTTGTGTTTAATACAATATTA
>NZ_JBQSVP010000031.1:0-30818 GCF_052376345.1 Psychrobacter sp. AOP5-GZ1-6
AATTATAAAACTCAGTCTTTTTCACTCTTACTGATTGCGCCTATAACATTGTCAGTCAGGTTATTATCCATTACAAATACATCCAATACGCTTTCGCCTTTAGACAGTGTATAACGCTTGCCTGTTGCACTGTCTTGAGCTTGTAGATCGTAATCCACACCTGCCAAAGTAATGGCATCAAAAACAGGCGTCAGCAAATCTATTTGCGTTTGTTCATCAATGGTATCAAATAACGTTGGGTCCATATAAGGCTTTAATGGCTCGTTACCCTCTTCAGCGCTACCAAAAGCAGCAATTGGATCTTCATTTTTATTCATCATAATTTATCCTTGTCAGCGCTGAGAGACTTAATATTCTGCCCAATATCCATTGCGAAGTAAGAGCTGACGATCTGCCAGTGCCGCTAAATTACGATCATGCGTCACCATTAATAATGCCGTTTGCATGGTGTTTTGCAGCTCTGACAACAGCCCAAAGACACTTTGCGCATTATCATAATCTAAGTTACCTGTTGGCTCATCTGCCAAAATAAGTGATGGCTTAGTCACTAACGCACGAGCAATCGCTACTCGTTGACGCTCACCGCCTGACAACTCACCGGGTCTATGCATCAAACGATGCTCAAGACCAACGCTTTCTAGGATTTCAATCGCTTGTTGACGTGCGACAGCCGTTGATACTTTAGGTCTCATCAGCAGTGGCATCGCGACGTTTTCGATAGCCGTAAATTCAGCCAACAGGTGATGAAACTGATAAATAAAACCCAAATGCTTATTACGCATCGCACCGCGCTCAGTTTCATTCATACTATTTAATAACTGCCCATGTAACCAAACTTCACCGCTGGTTGGTGTATCCAACCCCCCGAGCAAATGTAACAAGGTGCTTTTACCTGAACCACTGGTGCCGACAATAGCGATGCGCTCACCAGGCTTGACCGTCAAATCCAGACCAGTCAACACTTGCGTGCTGACCGCCCCTTCATCATATATCTTGTTGATATTTTTTGCCTCTAAAATAACAGACATGGCACTTCCTTTATTCTATTTATACGAGTATTAATGCTTTATAAAGTGTTATCAACTCTATATAGACTTTCAACGATCTCATCTGCTCACAAATTTATTTATTCGTAACGCAGCGTCTGGGCTGGCTGAATTTTAGCCGCTCGACGTGCTGGATAAATAGTTGCCAAGAAGCTCAGAGTAAATGAAGCACCTGTAATTAATACCACATCTACAAAACGTAACTGCGATGGCAGATAGTTAACAAAATAAGCATCAAATAAATTGAGGTTAAATGCTTGATTGATAAATCCCAAAATATCACTAACGGTAAGTGCAAATATGATACCCAGTATCGTGCCAGCAATCGTACCGATAAATCCAATGACCACACCTTGCACCATAAATACTTGAGTAATTAAGCGCGGAGAGGCACCAAAAGTTTTCAAAATTGCAATATCAGCTTTTTTGTCCGTAACGAGCATGACCAAACTAGACACGATATTAAAGGCGGCGACGAGAATAATTAAGAAAAGCAGTAATCCCACCATCGCTTTTTCCATTTGAATCGCACCAAATAAGTTACCATGCGTTTGTGTCCAGTCATTGGGATACAATTTTCCAGGCGCTAGCGCTGCCGCTTTTTCTGACTCTATTGGCGCAGTAAAAATATCATGGAGCTTCATGCGCACACCTTGCGCCCCTTCAGGCAGACGCATTAGTTTTGCTGCATCACTCATAGGAATAAAAGCCATTAAACTGTCCACTTCAGGGCTAATACTAAAAACACCTGTTAACGTAAAACGTTTAAATCGTGGTATCACGCCTGCCGGTGAAGGAGATGCCTCTGGCAATACTAGCGTGACTTTATCACCCAGTTGCAGTCCTAGTGACTGCACCATTTCTTCGCCCAGTACAATACTAAAATCACCGTCTTGTAGTGTATCAATGCTACCAGCAACCATATGATCATCAATGATAGACACTTTTTTCTCATATTCAGGATCAATACCCGTCACCATAATGCCTGCGACCTGACTATTTGATGTCAGCATCCCTTGCAATTGGATAAAAGGTGCCACTGCAGCAACTTCTGGATCTTCTTCAATCTTATCCGCTAATTCTCGCCAATCACTGATAATTTCTGATGAGACGACCGTTGCTTGCGGCACCATACCTAAAATACGAGTTTTCAACTCCCGATCAAAACCATTCATGACCGATAGCACTGTAATCAAGACAGCAACACCAAGAGTCAAACCAATCATTGAGATAAGCGAGATAAAGGAGATAAAACCATTACTACGCTCTGCTCGGGTATATCGTAAGCCGATAAACAACGCTAAAGGACGAAACATATTCAAACTCTTTATCTTATCTACGTGCAACTTTATATGTACTATAAAATGAGCACACAAATTGGGTTTCAGACGAGCCAAAGACAGCCGTCAAAAGGGAGCTAGTTTGACACAAATTCGCGGATATGTGCCAATCATTAGCAAAAACTGAGTATGATTTTTGCTAAAAAATGCGGTTTTGTTACTATTTTTTATGAGGGACTTGCTATTACTTGCGTCAATACCTATATATTGTATGCTAAGGACAATTGTCATTACCCATTCATTGTTGTTTGTTGACCTTTTGCTGACGACAACATTACAGACTATCAAAACCTTCATATTCAATAAATTAAGGTTATGATGGTCAGTAATAGCAGTTTTAGCGCCAAACTTCACGTTGACTTAATTTTGAGTATTCTCATGACCATCAATTATCAATATAAGAACATCCAGGCCCCCACCAAGATCACTTTAACCGATGAGCAATCTGCAGGTCATGCTGATCATTGGCGCATTTTGACCGAAGACATGAGTCATGACGTGCCAGAATGGCTACAGAAAATGATTGAACACGCAGCGATGCCTAAAGGCCTTAATAGTAATGTCAGCTCTCAAGATAGCTGTTTACTCCTATCGGAAGATCAGCCCTGTCATATCAATCAAGTACTCGCGATGAATAACGGCAAGCCTGAGTGCTTCATCAATGCCTACCCTTGCGTCGATAGTCCATATGGTCTGCATTGTAAAATTGAGCGCATTATCGTGAACGACAATTCCCATGATGCGGTACTGCGCTTGCATACAGCTGACGGTAGTATTATTTATGCTTTTGATCAGCTTTATACCACCAATCGTCACCTATACCAGCGAGATAGCTCTTATTTTGTCAACTTTAGCGCTTGGGCACACGAAATTAAACCGAGCGAACAAAACGAAGTAATTATGGTCGAAGATCAAGAGTCCATTCGCTACCATCGTGCTTTCAATGATATCGTGGCAGCCAATGATGGAAAAATACCTGATGACCTGCAAGAGCAAATCAAAGAGTGGAAGCCTGAGACCAAAGAGCAAATGGCACCAGTCGAGATCAACTTGGGTCACATGTGTGCTTATCTATTTGGTGATACGCTTGGACAAGAGGATGAAGCATGGTGTCAAGGTCAAGTACTTGGCAAGCAAGAAACCGTATTCAATGGTAAGTCAATTATTCTGTTCGACGTGGTGGTATTACGTGAACAAGATGCAGATCCATTTGTAATACGTATCGGTGCACTTAATACACCAGAAACTGCGACCATTAAAGTACACGACTATGTGCAAGCAAACGTCTGGCTGCAAGCGGCAATCTATAAACAAAACCAGAAAAATACATCGCAAAAATCCAAAGTTAGCTAGTAAAATACCGAATATGCAACTGTCTAACCTACCGATAAAAAAGCCTCTAATATATTAGAGGCTTTTTTGCATATCTATTCTCATTATTCAACAACAATCATATAGACCTAAAATTAAGCCATCGTCGTCATTGACTTAATACGCATATACAGCTCTTTTTGTTCATCACTTGGACGTGCTGTTTGCACTGCCATTAATTGTGACATATCACCTTCTACACGGATTTTGCCACCCATAAACGCACCCATGATTTCATTGGTATCAAAATCAGTGATGATTGATTGCAAAATACTGCGATCCAGAAGCAATGTCGTCGTTGCAGCATCGTTCAAACCGCGATGTAATAAACCATTGGTGAAATTAGCTTCGATATCCTGTTCAGTATCCGACACCTTTAAATTGACGACCATACTTGCAAGTGCTGGTGGTAAATTCAGCTCACCTGCTTCCTGACCCATCTGCTCAACTTGCTCAAACCATTCGTTTGTCAAAAAAACTGCCATGCTATTGTCCTTGATTTATATTATTTAAGAATAGAGGTTTTTAGTACCCTTACCTAATTGGTTAATTATTTATAAGGTAATTACTAGGGCGTGTCCTCTAAAAAGAGCCTTTATTTTTCAAAACAGTGATATCAACAATCAACCACTATATTTATCGGTATTATAAGGGTCATGTTGATAATAAGTAAAACTTAATTAGAAGACTCATGCTGTTATTGTTACAAAACTCTTTCTAGGGTTTATAAGCAAATACTGTATTTATTGTTATTGATTGATACAAATACATCCCCTAGAATAGCGACAACTTTGTGTATAAAATAGACCGAAAGTATGACAGCGATAAGTTGTTCGCTATATTTTTTACCAAAGAGTTTGTATTTTGCCGCATAGTTCTGATGATATTTTATTAGGATTGCGTTACAATACCCTTAAACAGAGTCGGGAGTTTTAACTAAACATTACGTAAACATGTTTTTTTGTCAGCCGCCGCTAGCATACTTCTATGGTCAGTGCGTTCTTACGGCCCTATGGATATTGGTATCTATCTTCATTGGTACAGATTTTGGTAATAATTAAGATAAATACTTAGTCTCATTAGATGTTTGATGCTCAAAACGGCACATTTTCTTATTCACCTGAACAGTTTATTAATAATCCTACTATCGATTGATCATGAGCGCTGTGTATTTTAGACGCCTCTGTATATATGAGTACCAGCTGATATATAATTCAGATTGATAGTTAATAATGTTACAGCGATAAGTAAGCCAAAAATAGCATGTACCGCAACTACTATTTGATTATCCATTATTATGATACAGATAGCGCGGAGCGTTAGTTAATTCTGTTGATAATTCGGGCTGTAAAGGAATCATCCAATGAGTTTACAAAACACAGCAGTCGCCCCAGTGGACCGTGAGTACGAAATTACTATCGTAAGATTCTTTACGATAATGGCCGTTGCATGGGGCATCGTCGGCATGAGTATTGGTGTGTTCATTGCTTCACAGTTAGCATGGCCAGCACTTAACTTTGATACTCCATGGCTGACTTTTAGTCGTTTAAGGCCGCTACATACCAATGCGGTCATTTTTGCGTTCGGTGGCTCTGCCCTGTTCGCCACATCTTACTATATCGTTCAGCGTACCTGTAAGACAAGATTGTTTGCACCTTATCTGGCTTGGTTTACCTTTTGGGGTTGGCAAGCAGTGATCGTGTCAGCAGTCATTACGCTTCCTTTAGGTTTAACCTCAACAAAGGAGTACGCTGAACTTGAATGGCCAATCGATATTTTGATTGCACTGGTATGGATATCATATGCCATTGTGTTCTTTGGAACACTTATCAAACGTAAGACCTCACATATTTATGTGGCTAACTGGTTTTTTGCAGCTTTTATTATTACGATTGCGTTACTGCATATCGTAAACAGCATGTCGATTCCTGTTAGTGCATTCAAGTCTTATTCGTTATTTGGCGGTGCAACTGATGCGATGGTGCAGTGGTGGTACGGTCATAATGCCGTAGGCTTTTATCTAACGGCAGCCTTCCTTGGAATGATGTACTATTTCGTTCCAGTACAGATTGGTCGCCCTATCTATTCTTACCGTTTATCTATCGTTCACTTTTGGGCATTAATTGCTTCATACATGTGGGCTGGTGGTCACCATTTGCATTATTCAGCGCTTCCAGATTGGACGCAGTCATTAGCAATGGTATTCTCAATCATCCTATTTGCACCATCTTGGGGTGGTATGATCAACGGTGTACTAACACTATCTGGAAGTTGGGATAAGTTACGTACCGATCCAATCATTCGCTTTATGATTGTTGCACTGTCGTTCTACGCCATGTCGACATTCGAAGGCCCAATGATGTCTATCAAGACAGTCAATGCACTATCGCATAACACGGATTGGACCGTAGGGCATGTACACTCAGGTGCGCTTGGTTGGGTAGGTATGATTACCATTGGTTCACTATACGTATTATTACCACGTATTTATAACAAACCAAAAATGTATTCTATCAGCTTAATCACCACGCATTTCTGGCTAGCGACTGCAGGTACTATTTTCTATATTGTATCTATGTGGATCTCAGGTATTGGTCAAGGCATGATGTGGCTTGCAACTAATCCAGATGGCACATTGGTTTATAGCTTCGTTGATACCGTCCAATTCTCACATTTCCCATATATTGGTCGTGCTTTTGGTGGCTTCTTATATGTATCTGGAATGTTCGTTATGGCTTATAACTGCTATAAAACACTCAAGATGCCAGAAGGTAAGCCTGTAGATGTCGCTGATCCAACGGATCATGAACCTAGTGTCGAAAAACCTTCGACAGCTAACGTATAAGGAGCGATCATGGCTGGTACACCGCATGAAATTATTGAAAAAAATACAGGCTTGTTGGTCATCGGTATTGTTATTGCTATTAGCTTCGCAACGCTAGTTGAAATCGTACCACTGATATATGACAACAAAGCTCCTGAAGAAGGTGGCGTAAACGCTCCCCTTCCCACTATGGAACCATGGACTGCACTAGAGTTCGAAGGTCGTGATATTTATATTCGTGAAGGTTGTCACGTCTGTCACACTCAAATGATTCGTCCACTACGTGCTGAAGTCGAACGTTATGGACCATATTCGCGTGCTGCAGAATCCACATGGGATCATCCATTCTTATGGGGCTCAAAACGTACTGGACCAGATCTAGCACGAGTTGGTGGACGCTATTCTGAAGATTGGCAAAAGCAGCATTTGATTGCACCACGCTCACTCGTTCCTGAATCTGTAATGCCTGGGTTCCCTTGGCTTGCTGAGAATGAAGTGGATGGTGAAAACATTCAAAATAAAATGCGTCTATTCCGTGATCGCTTCGGTGTTCCTTATACTGAAGAAGATATCGAAAAAGCACCAGATGCTGTACTTGGTGCCACTGAGCTTGACGCTTTGGTTGCCTATCTACAGCAACTAGGCACAGCGATGGAAGGACAGCGCTAATGGGTATTGGTGAATTACAAACAATTGCGACCGTTTCTGCCTTTGTTGCCTTCGTAGGTGTTGCATGGTGGGCGTATTCGCCAAAAAACAAAAAACGCTTCGAAGAAGATGCACAACTTGCGCTTGATGACGAGGATATAAAATCTCTGTCTGAAGAGCAACGCAATAAGGATGAACGATGACATTTTTTTGGAGTTCTTGGATTACTATAATAAGTATCGGCTGCTGGCTGTTCATTCTTGGGGTTTTGTTATTTGTTCTAAAATACAAACCCGAAGTAGAAGAAGATGGCACCACTGGCCATACCTATGACGGTATCAAAGAATATGACAAACCATTGCCTAAGTGGTGGCTAGTAATATTTTTTGGCTCAATCTTTTGGGGTGTTGCCTACTGGGTGTTTTTCCCAGCTATATTCCCGTCAAAATGGGAAGGTTTAGCTACAGAAGTAGTCGATGGCAAAACTGTACCATGGACTACTAAAACTGAGCTTGCAAGTGACCTTGAAAGCAACGATAAACTTTTTACGGATAACTTTGAGCAGAATATCTTGGCAAAAGCAGACGCCAGTGGTGCTACCGCTACGTTAGCAACACTTGCTGATATGCAAGCAACATTGCGTCATAGCGAAACAGCGCCTGATAACTTGCAGGATCAAATCAATGATAAGGTAACAGAACTTGCGCCTTATGTTGAGAAGCTATCAACAAACCCAAATGCATTGAAGGCTGGTAGCCGTTTATTCTTGCAGAACTGTTCGGTTTGTCATGGATCTAATGCTAAAGGTGCAACTGGCTATCCGAATCTTACTGATAACGATTGGTTGCATGGTGGAGAGCCTGGCAATATCTTGCTTACTTTGCATAATGGTTGGCATGTTGGTGTAGACTACAAGAAAGAACCTGAAAAACTACCAATGCCTGCGTGGCGTGACAACCTTGGTGAAGATGGTGTCCGTGCGGTTGCTGAATATGTACTATCTATCTCTGGCAACCAAAATGATTATGATCTTGATCAAACCATGGTTGCGCAAGGTAAAGTACTTTTTGAACAACCAACCAACTGTGTACTTTGTCATGGTACAGACGCTAAAGGCATGATTTCAGCAGGTGCACCTAACTTAACTGATAATATTTGGTTGTTTGGTGGTGATCGTGAAACTATTCGTGATACCTTACGCTATGGTCGTGCTGGCGTTATGCCTGCATGGGAAAGCAAGCTAGGTAACGAACGCATTATGCTACTTGCTGCCTACGTTTACTCATTGTCAGATAAGACAACTCAACCTACCTCTCAAACTGCGGTAACAGCTACACCAGCAACCGAAGTGGTAGAAACTACTGCTAATTAATACTTTTTAGTCAGTGATTTTAGTCGTAAATGAATGAATTTGAATGAAGGGAGAACTGTTATTGCAGTTCTCTCTTTTTTTATACAGCTATCTTTTGACCTATTTAGTAGGCTATCGATTTGCTTATAGCAAGTCATAATATATTGATTGCTTTTTGAGATTATCACCCCATTTTTAGCAAAGAGAATGTTAAAATAGTCATACCTAAAAACATCTCTTTAGTCGCTGATTTAAAGAACTGTTTTCATTCTCATTAAGCTATTCGTAATCGATCATTTGGTAGATAAGATAAACTATTTTGCGATGCAATAATTTATCCGCTACTTACTGACATTGATAACATTGCACCCTCATACATCTGATAATCACAGATGTTTGTTCATCATGCCAGCAAACTGATTCTTTTTTTAAAGAGGCACGTTTATGTCAGCACAACAACCCAATAAAATTCCTGTACAACAGGTTGACCTTGATGCGACCAAGCACCGTGTTCATCCTAGATTTGTTAAAGGTTTTTATCAAAATATTCGTATCATCACAATGTATGCACTTTTGGCAGCATTTTTGCTTTTGCCATGGCTACGTTACAATGGTAGACAGGCAATATGGTTTGATGTTCCTTCGCAGCATTACTATATTTTTGGTATGACTTTTTTAACCCAAGATTTTTATTTTATTGCGGCCTTTGCGATCATTGCTGCTTTTACATTATTTATGGTAACGGTTTATGCAGGTCGTGTATGGTGTGGCTATGCGTGTCCCCAGACGATTTGGACTCACCTTTATCAACATGTCGAAAAATGGGTGATTGGTGACCGTAATAAACGTGTCAAATTTGATAAAGCACCAATGAGTGCAACAAAGGCCTTTAAGCGCTTTTTAATATATTTTATTTGGTTTGCACTGTCAGTAATTACAGCAGCGACTTTTGTGAGCTACGTTGCTGGAACAGATTATTTATATCATAGCTGGCAAATGATGGGGTTTGTTCCTCTCCCCGACTGGCCAACATGGATATGGGTATCTATGTTTATCTTTACCTTTGCGACCTACGCCAATGCGGGTTACATGCGTGAGCAGATGTGTATCCAAATCTGTCCGTATGGACGTTTTCAAAGCGTGATGTTTGATAAAGACACCTTGGTTGTGTCTTATGATTATGAACGCGGTGAGCCACGCGGTGCACGCAAAAAAGGCACACATCCTGAGCATTTAGGTGACTGTATTGAATGTACCATGTGTGTGCAGGTCTGCCCAACTGGTATCGATATTCGAGATGGATTACAAGTTGCTTGCATCCAATGTGCTGCTTGTATTGATGCTTGTAATGAAATCATGGATAAAGTTGGTTATTCACGAGGACTTATTCGATATACAACAGAACGACAATTGTCAGAAAAAGAAAATACCCGTGTTATCAGTCCACGCCTATTTGCCTATTTAGCCGTTATTAGCATTTTATGTGGTGGTGTTATTTATGCATTGACGGATCGCGTGCCCTTAGAGATTGATATTCGCCGTGACCGTAATCAGTTGTCTTCCGTTAACAATCAAGGCATGATCGAAAACAGCTATATCGTTAAGCTGACTAATAAAACTCAAGAACCTCATAGCTATAAAATAACCCTCACACCACAAGATGGTCTAAGTTTAGAACTTCGGTTTAATGATGTACCATTAGAAGCAGGTGAAAATTTCGATATGCCAGTGAGTATTTATGGTGATCCTGATGTTATCGATTTTGAACAGACACCAATTACCTTAAATGTAACTAGTGAAGATGGTCAATATAAAGCCAGTAAACAAAATGTATTTACCACTCAAGGTCAGTAGGCTGCCGTAAGCTATTTATTATCGAGCTTGCCTACAATTATATATTTTACCTGTTACCATTGCATTGGCTAGCAGGTAAATCGTTTATAGATATCTATTTAATAGATGTCTAATTGATAGGTGTTTTATGTCTACTCCAGCATCAAAATTTAAGCACCAAGACACTCAGCCATGGTACAAAAACTACATGGTTGTTATCTTTGTGATTGGCATGCCCGCATTTGTGGTCGTTGCTTGTATATATTTCGTTTACTACTCTTATCAAATTCGCGACAGTGTCGTGCGTGATGATTGGTACATGGACGGCAAGACACTCTATCAAGATGTGTCACGTGATAAGCTCACTTATGATTTGGACTTACATGGCAAAATGCATTTTGCCGATAATGGCGATATTGTCTTTTATTTAGAGTATCCTGAACAAAGTTTACAATCAGGTGAATTATTGAACGGTACGCCGCTTACTTATCCTGATACGCTAGATCTATCTATCTCGCATGCAACTGATATTAAAAAAGACCATGATGTGGTACTACAACATCAAGAAGGCAATAAATACAGCGCACATGCAGATATCGATCCGGTCAAGGCCAAATACTATGTTCACGTAAGCAACAGTGGTACAAATAATTGGCGTATGCAAGATGTTGCAAAGCTGCCACGTTCAGACATCAGTTTTGCTCCCTTACCAGCATTTGCCAAGCAGTCCTCTGAGAAATAAATCCCAATATATAAATATATAAAAAATCAGACCTTAGGGTCTGGTTTTTTATATTGAGCATCGAATGCCACAAAGGTTTCGCTATAAAACTGTCAAATAATGGGATTAATCGTTGGGATTTTTTGTGTTGTGCGATTTTGCTCTACTGCTTGGTCGGATGCTGATGGATGCTGCTGCTCACTCATAAACTTTGGATTAAACGTTTGAGTTTTTGGTGAAACGGGTAATCCAATCTCAGCCAGACTATCGGCCTGTCCTGCTTGAATATTATCACCTTCAAACAAACGCTCGTTGTCATCACGGTCGAGACTTAATTGTTCAAAATCAAACAATTCACGATCGGCCAATTGTGATGGTGCAACGTTTTGCATCGCTTTAAAAATAGACGCTAATCGCTGTGGATGCGCATCATCCCACTCTCGTAGCATGTCATTAATGATGGCACGTTGTAGATTGGTTTGGCTACCACACAAGTTACATGGAATAATCGGGAATTCTTTTAATTTAGCGTATTCGATGATGTCTTTTTCTTCGACATAAGCCAATGGACGAATCAGCATGTTTTGCTTATCATCGCTCAGAAGCTTTGGTGGCATTGATTTTAATGTACCACCATGAAATAAGTTCAAAAAGAATGTGGCCAACATATCATCACGGTGATGACCCAGTGCAATTTTGGTCGCGCCAATTTGCTTAGCAAAGCCATATAATGAGCCACGGCGTAAGCGCGAACAAGCCGAGCAGTAAGTTTTGCCTTCTGGTACCACGCTTTTGACAATACTATAAGTGTCTTTTTCTAGGATATAGTGAGCAATGCCCTGTTCATTTAGATAGGCTGGCAAAATATCTTCTGGGTAACCAGGTTGTTTTTGATCAAGATTCACCGCAACGATATCAAAGCTAATAGGCGCAATACGCTTGAGTAATAACAAGATATCAAGCAAGGTATAGCTGTCCTTACCGCCTGACACGCAAACCATCACCACATCACCCTCTTCGATCATATTAAAATCACGAATCGCCCAAGACACTTGTCTACGTAGTTTTTTCTGGAGCTTTTTAAACGCTGCTGACTCAGAAGACAATGATGGCTCAGTTGTCACTTCTTTGTCATTGATATTATCAACAGATATATCGTCAAACTCAGGCGTAGTTGGTGTAAATAAAGTCGCTGCGGTCATAAGTTACTCAATATCTTTACAAGGATGGTTTTGCTATAAAGCAATTTACGATTTAAGAAGAGTCAAAAGTAGTAAAAAAGCATGTATAGTCGATCCACTATAAAACAAATACAGCGATACGGGTTACATTTTGAGCCGCCTCTGTCTGCGTAGGCACAGCAAGCAAGAAAAATGTAACCCGTATTTGTGGTTGTGCCTCTTTTATTTAGGACTGACTATATTAACGTGGATACTTTCAAAGTAACAATTATAACAAATATTATCAGCAGTTTGAAAAGCGCACATTAAATAATGGCATTATGGTTCTGTAACGTAGGGATTTTTGCTAAAATAACTGTTTTTCGCAAACCAATAACAGATACCCTTATGACTAACATTACCTCACAGAGCACTGCCAATCCTCAAACATCCGATACTGATTCAATCACCCTTCATAGCAACCAGAATGCTGTTGTACTATTATCAGGTGGGCTTGATTCTGTTACTTGTTTATATTGGGCCAAGGCACGTTATGCCTCTGTAACGGCTGTTAGTTTTGATTACGGTCAACGTCATAATAGCGAGCTGGTCGCAGCAAAATCAATTGCGGAGACGGCTGGAGTCAATCATAGAATCATCGATATTGATATCGCTCAACTTGGTGGCTCATCACTCACAGATCACAGTATGGTCGTCCCTGATGGAGACGCTGATAAATTTCCCAATAAAAAGCATGACGAGATCGATAACGACGCCATTCCCAATACTTATGTACCAGCACGCAATACTATATTTTTGTCTTATGCCTTAGCAGTCGCTGAAGTGACCGATGCCAACCATATCGTCATTGGTGTCAGCTCAGTCGACTACTCTGGCTATCCTGATTGTCGTCCAGAGTATATTTCTGCGTTTGAACATATGGCCAACCTTGCCACAAAAGCAGGTGTCACTGGTCATCATTTATCGATTCAAACACCCTTGCAGCAATTATCAAAAGCAAAAACTATCGAGCTTGGTTTGTCATTAGGTGTCGATTATGGACAAACTATTTCTTGCTACCGTGCCGATGAAAACGGTCTGGCTTGTGGTGTATGTGATAGTTGTACATTACGTCGTCAGGGTTTTGAACAGGCTGATGTTGCGGATCCTACCAAGTATCGCTCTTGATACATCCTACTAGCCCCCATAGCAGACGCTAGTACTACTTAACATTCGAACAACATTTGCTTGCATTAACACAGCATGTCATCGCTGTATTTTAGTTCATATACTTGCTATGGTATTGAGCATTGGATTTATCGAAAGAAAGATATAAATAATCATATTGATCATCGGATCGTTAGGGCACGCCCTCAGTTAAAGCAATAGTCCTCTAAATGGGCTGAATTTGCCAAACATCATCAAATAGTAGGTTTATATTTCGATATCAACCTGCTTCTTTTCTGGTTTGACAGAACTCTATTTCATGTTTACCAGCATTTTTAAAATGAGAATATGCCCTAATAATCCGCGCACCACACTCAGAAAACTGACTCCACCTGTAAGAGGATATTTATGAAGCTTTTATCAGTACTACCCTTAGCCTTGGCTGCCATTTTTGCAATACCACAAGCAAATGCTGCGGATATTAAGCAAAATAATATTAATACTTGCGTTGATGGTGCGGTTAAATACAAAGTCGCTGATAAAAGCACTGCGACCAAACTGTGTAATTGTACTATTGATGTCCGCAGCAAAATGACGATCGGTCAAATGTGGGAAATTGAAAGCTACGCGCAAGACAAAAAAGACCCCTCTGGTCTCCCTTATGTCAAAACCATGCAAAAAGATTTGCAGCAATGTACCGATGGTTTAGATTTGCAGCCACCTCAAAAGCCTGCTTAACCCACCAATCCTTCTACATAAAAAAGACTGGCAATAGCCAGTCTTTTTTGTTGGTGATAAAGGTATAAAATGTAAAACTGATTATGTATTTCTGCTAATCTGCCTATAATAAGAATACGATCTACAGATAATACCACTATACAACCAAAACGAATAAGGACTCTACAATGGCAAAGCCAACCACAGAAAAGCTAAACTTACCTGACTTTCCCGTCACGATAGTACGAGAACTAGATGGCAACTTTATTCATGATGAGATAAACCTAAAAGAGATGGTGGCCAATACTAATAAAGGACTTATCCTGTATTTTTATCCAAAAGACAATACACCAGGCTGTACCACGCAAGCGACAGAGTTTACCGCGCATCTCAACGAATTTGATGACTTAGGCTATGACATTATCGGTGTCTCACGCGATAGTGTGCAGTCGCACGAAAAATTCATCGCGAAACATGACCTAAATATTGCGCTGATCAGCGATCCTGACGAAAAATTATGCCAATATTTTGAGGTCATCAAAGAAAAAAACATGTACGGGAAGATAACGCTAGGGTTAGTTCGCTCTGCATTTGTTTTTGATACAAATGGCATGCTAACTCATGCTCAGCGTAATTTACGCGCTAAAGGCTATACCGAGCGATTGTTTGAAACGTTAACCCCTTAACTATTTAGTCAAATAGCGATGTTAAATACGATAAATATAATAAGTCATAATCCATTTATAACTTGAGAATAATATGAGTAAAAAGTCTAATACTGATGCCAAAAGTGCCGCACCCAAAATCACGCGCAGAGTATCCGTAGCTGTCATTGGTGCAGGCACTGCTGGTCAAAACGCCTTTCGCCAAGCCAGCAAAACCCATGATGACATCGTCATCATTAATGATGGATTTTGGACAACTACATGTGTTCAAGTTGGCTGTATGCCAAGCAAACTGTTGATTGCAGCCGCTGAACGTGCACACGAGGCCAATCATTCTGCAGATTTTGGTATTCACGCCACAGCTCAAATTGACAGTAAGCAAGTGATGAAGCGCGTTCGTGATGAGCGCAATCATTTTGCCAGTTTCATCAAAAAACAAGTCGCAGAATGGCCTGAAGATAAGAAAATCGACGGCCGTGCACATATCAATGAGCATGGATTGATCGAAGTAAATAATCAGGTGATTGAGGCCCAAAAAATCATCGTTGCCACAGGTAGCACACCATTTATTCCAGATGGCTGGGCTGATAAGCTAGGTAATACTTTACTGACGTCTGACATCGTATTTGAGCTGCCAGAATTACCGAAATCGATGGCTGTTGTTGGCGCTGGAGCCATTGGCCTAGAACTTGCGCAAGCATTCACACGTTTAGGTGTAGAGGTCACTCTATTTAATCGTGTCAAACGCGTAGCTGGACTTCAAGATAATGATATTAATGATAAAGCGATCGACTGCTTAAGCAATGAGCTAACTATGCATTTGGGTAGTGAAATCGGCAATGTGGGCACATTGAAAAACCAAAGTAGTAAAAAGCCAATAGCATTTCTCGATTATAAAAACAGCGCGGGTGAAAAGCAACAATGGCAAGGTGAATATGTACTAGTCGCAACCGGTCGCCGCAATACCATAAAACAACTGGGAATCGAAAATCTAGGAGTTGAGCTTGATGAAAAAGAGCGTCCAAAAAACTTGAGTAAAAAAACAGGAAAAATTGGTGATTTAAATGTCTATATTGTTGGTGATGCCAATGTAAACATACCGCTGTTACATGTAGCCAGTGATGA
Organism: Psychrobacter sp. AOP5-GZ1-6; assembly: GCF_052376345.1. NCBI lineage: Bacteria > Pseudomonadati > Pseudomonadota > Gammaproteobacteria > Moraxellales > Moraxellaceae > Psychrobacter > Psychrobacter sp. AOP5-GZ1-6. Next base: position 15,969 of record NZ_JBQSVP010000031.1, read on the forward strand.
AGGCTATAGTGCAGGTAATATGATTTGTGGTAATAAAAAGCATGCTTATATACGCCCGCCAGCAATTCCTTTCTCTATCGTCTTTTGCTCACCACAAATTGCCAATGTCGGCATGTCATTACCAGAAATCCAGCAAGACTCAAGCTTAGAGTATGTCATCGGTAGCGTCAGTTTTGACAATCAGGGGCGTAGTCGCGTGATGGGTGTCAACTGTGGCTTACTGCATATTTATGGCTGCAAAAAAACCGACCGAATTCTAGGCGCAAGTATGGTAGGACCTGATGCTGAATATATCGGTCATATTTTGGCAACAGCAATTACCAACGACATAAGTGTTAAGAATATGCTTGACACACCTTTTTATCACCCAACCATACTAGAAGGTCTGCGTACTGCATTACGTGATGTTCAGCATAAGATGGAAATACCTTATCAGAACCAAGATGCACAGGAAGATAACTTTTAACGATCCGTGCAGCTACCGACTTAAAAAATATACTGAGTATCAATCATCATGCATATTGTATTTCATTGTACCAATGACTTAAGATAACTTATAATCAAATATCTTATGTAAGACACTTTGTATGTACCAAACTATGCATGGATCAAAAAATGCCGATCGCTAGTATTACTGATTTTTTTAAAGAGATTGTTCGTGATCTCCATACTAGTCTTTACCTTGCACTTGGCGGCTCTGCGGATGAAGAGTCACTGGACTGGTCATCTCAAGCAGTTGAACTGGCAAGTACTGCTATCAAAATCCTAATACTGCTTGCAGTATTGGGATTTTTTTATTGGCTTGCCATTTATGTCATAAAGCAAAGTAAAACAAAAATTCGTTTGAATGAGCGTCGTATTAAGATTGTCCGATCAGTGCTGCGTTATATTTGGATTGTAGCAAGTTTGATTGCCATCATGAGTCAAATCTACTTTGAACCAGACACCATTAAAGCTACTGCCAAAGCAAGCACTTGGGCGGGGGTTTACTATGTACTTTGGACCTCTTCAGGGCAAATCATTCATAGAGTTTTGCAACATTATGGGCTCAACGCGTCCATAGAACAACTGCTCAAAAATATCTTGTCTGTACTACTATTAGTACTCGGACTCGCTAGCGTCATGGCACAATTTGGTTTTGACATCGTGTCATTGGTAGCAGGTTTAGGTATCGTAGGTTTAGCAGTCGGTTTTGCCGCTCAATCAACACTGGCTAACTTTATCGCTGGTATCACGATCTTACTTGAGCAATCTTTTCAAGTAGGTGACTGGATTCATATTAACGAAAATGAAGGTCGTGTGGTACTTATCGCCTTACGCACCACCCATATTCTGACTCGAGATAACATCACTGTCATTATCCCAAACTCTAATGTCGCCTCATCTGAGGTTACCAACTTAACCTCAAAAAGCTTTATACGTTTTGACATTCGTGTCCGTATTGCCTTTGAAGATGATATCGATACTGCTCGCAACGCGATTTTACAAGTGCTCACTGACACTGAGGTGGTACTGAGCCGTCCCGAAACCTCAGCCACTGTTGATGAAGTTGGTGAGTATGGTGTGTTCTTTATTGTGCGGTTCTGGGTTAAACCAGCCGCTGTTGCACGTATGCCCAAAATTAAAGAGAATTTAAGAGAAGATATCAAACATGCGCTTGATGCGGCGAATATCTCAACTCCGTATCCTCATATGCGTTTACTCATGCCAAAAGACGTCGACTACCCTATCGCAACCAAGCCGTTTGCGACTACGACTGAGTTCGTTTCAAACGATAAACTGACATCACCTACCTTAACTAAGACAGATCATTGATGTGCATATGTAGCACTTCTTTTAATGTCAGCTTTTAAAGCCAGCTCAACTTAACTCTATTGAAGTAAGTTTAACTTCCAATTCATTCAGCTTTTATCGCATGTATCTGCAGATGTCTACAGGTACATTTTTGCTGAATCCTTGATATGCTGAAACAGTAAGCAACAGATCTCTGGCATCAGTCAATGCAAAGCGCAACAGATGTGCTTATTAAGTAAATGAATTGCTCGTATAGATTGATACTCTTGCAGCAGGTCTGGTCAACGTTGATTGATTACTGATAGGGAGCTCTACGCATGCAAATAAAATTAAGACTCACTCAAGCCTTGAGTGTAGCTGGTACTAGTTTAATATTGACGACAGGAGCATTTGCCAGCCAACTGACTAATGGAGACTTTGAGCTAAATCCGCCGGCCAGTGGATTCGGTAATCACATCGGTCATCCTATTACTCCTTGGGTGTTAGGTTCGGGTGACCCTTCAAGCTTCATAAAGACTAACCAAGGTATCAACGCTACAGGACAAGGCCCTCGTAAAGACGCGTCAAATGAACCATCAGGAACTATTAGACATTATCTTGATATTGCTAATGGCAGTAATGACTTCTATCAAACCTTTATAGCAAAAGTATCAAACCCTCCAAAAATATTGGATGGTCATCTGCTACGGTTACTGTGGTTATCCTCTCCATTTCTTTAGTATAGAACAAATATTACGTTAACTTACCAGTTTCTTACAGGTTTATTAACCATTGTGACATTGCCTCTTATAATGCTAGCGCAGATCCTCATTTTAGAATGGCGATAAACGTGAAATAAACAGCAGTCAAACAAGAAGAACAGTACAGATAATATCGAGATTTTAGCAAGCTACTTGGCGCAGTTTGGCAATGATTTAACCACTTTTAGTCCATTTATAGTTTAACGTTCAGACTGAGAACGCGACCTAGACAGCTTTTAAACTAAATTTATGGAAATATGGTAAAATTGCCGGTTAAACATCTCATTTTATGATGTGCATTACTTATCAATTTAGCCCACAGGTATCCGTATGACCGAAACAACCGCGCCCTCGACTTTAGCAACAGCTTCACAAGAGTTGTCGCTTAACCTTATCATTACTTGTGCCGATGGGCTTGAGGCACCGCTACAGACCGAACTGACCAGTTTTGGTATTACCAGTGAGATCAAAAGCACAGGCCGTTTGGCGGTTACGGGTACTTTGCGCGACCTATATACCATTTGTCTTTGGTCACGAGTCGCCTCTCGTGTGTTGATGCTGATTAAACGTAAAAACATCAATGCCGAATACGATGTGGCTGAGCAGATTTATGGTTTGGCAAAATCAGTCAATTGGACTGAGCAATTCGACTTAGAGCAAACCTTTGCCATTCGTCTATCGGTCGATAAACGCGTGGCCGTCAGCCAGCAGTTTGCTATGCTGCGTATCAAAGATGCGATTGCCGATACCTTCAATGAAGTTTATGACAGCCGTCCTAATGTCGATAGCAAAAACCCAGATTTCTCTATTTTTGCAACGGTGAATGACAAGCAAGCTGAGCTGTATTTGGATTTATCAGGTACCAGCTTGCATCGCCGTGGTTACCGTGTGGCGATGACCGAAGCACCATTGAAAGAAAACTTAGCAGCTGCCCTGCTCTATAGTTCTGGTTGGCATAAGAAAAACGATGCTGGCAACGCGCCTTTTTATAATGCTTTAATTGACCCTATGTGTGGCTCTGGTACATTCCTTATCGAAGCGCTACTGATGCATTGCGATTATGCCGTGGGTATCGATAAAGCAGCCAATCAATTTGGTTTTTATCAATGGCAGCATCATGATGAGGTGTTATGGCAGCAAATGATTGACGATGCACAGACACGTTTTGCCGAAGGCTTAGCCATTGCCTCTGAACAGCCAGATACTTTGCCACTTATCTTAGGGTTTGATGCCGATAGCGGTGCGGTAATCGCTACCGAAAAGAACTTAATTGCAGCAGGCTTACATGATTTAATGCCATTGATTGATCTTGAGGTACGTGCCCTTGATCAGCTCAATGACACCTTGCGACCTATGGTCAATGACGGTCGGTTAAGCAATCCTTTGATCATCACTAACCCGCCTTACGGTGAGCGTTTGGGTGATGAAGATATGATTAAACCCTTGTATCAAGCGATTGGGCTTATTTTGCAAGACAGCTTTGCAGGGAGTGGCATTGACCCAATGCTTGGTATCTTGGCGGCTAACGTTGAGCAAGTCGATACATTACCGATTAGAGAGCCTAAGACACTACGCTGTCACAATGGTGCTATTACGGTTTATTTCCGTTATGGCACCTTGATTGCAGGGCAAACAGGCAACCTTGTCAGTCGTTTTGAAAAGCGTGAAATTGAGGTAGAAGACGGTCAAGACTTTATTAACCGCTTGCAAAAAAACCTTGCCAAGCTCAAAAAACTGGCCAAAAAAGACAATGTCAGTAATATTCGTGCTTATGATGCAGACTTGCCTGATTTTAAGGTTGCTATCGACTTATATGGGGAATATGTACATGTACAAGAATATGCACCGCCGAAAACCATTCCACCTGAAACAGCTAAAAAACGCTTTAACCTAGCATTGATGGGTATTCGCGAAGTATTGAACATTAACCGTGAACAGGTTTTTATCAAAACCCGTGCCCGCCAGTCAGGCAATGATCAATATAGCAAGCAAAACACAACTGAAAAGCGTGGCAAGTTCCATGTCGCTCGCGAAGATGGTGCTTATTTCTATGTCAATTTTACTGACTATCTAGATACGGGACTATTCATCGATCACCGTAACATGCGCGCGCGTATTAAAAGCAACAGTCACGGCAAATCTGTACTGAACTTATTTGCCTATACCTGTACAGCCAGTGCCCATGCGGCATTGGCAGGCGCCAAAAAGGTCACCAGTGTCGATTTGTCACAGAACTATCTGGATTGGGGTAAGCAGAACTTTGTACTTAATGGTTTAGACGTCAGTCGCAACAAATACCAATTCGTCGCTGCTGATATTTTTGAATGGATTAAAGACAATACTGAACAGTTCGATATTATTTTTATCGATCCACCGACCTTTTCGAACTCTAAAAAGTTTCAGGGTACATTCGATGTGCAGCGTGACCATGCCGCCCTCATTAACCGTGCAATGAACCGATTAACTTCTGATGGTGTCTTATATTTCTCAAATAACTTTACTCGCTTTGAGCTTGATGAGCAATTGACCGAGCGCTACGACATCGTTAATATCACGCCAAAGACCATTGGCTTTGACTTTAATATCAAGAAACCAATTCATCAAAGCTTTGAGATTCGCCATCGCTAAACGATATCAGTGAACACTTAAAAAATCTGCTAACCCAGTATTTTATATAAAACATAATAATGACCTAATCATCTTTGATTGGGTCATTTTTTGTTGTTATGATAGGGCGTTATTAAGCAATAGTTTTGCGGCGATGGTTAATTGATAATGTTGATCACACTATCGATTTTGCTCGCTTAGCTTTACTCAATCGCATGGCTACTGCTTTGATATTGCACTTCTCCCTACTCTAATAACAAGGATAATCTCATGGCTTTATCACTTAATAAAGGCGGTAACTTATCGCTAACCAAAACTGACCCAAATTTAACCAAGCTACTCATTGGTCTAGGTTGGGATGAGCGCGCAACTTCTGGTGCTGAGTTTGATCTGGATGCCAGCGTATTCTTACTGAGTGGTGCTGGTAAAGTACGCGGTGATCATGACTTTATCTTTTATAATCAATTAAAATCTGACAACGGTGCTGTTGAACATACTGGTGATAATCGTACTGGTGAAGGTGATGGCGATGATGAAGTCATTAAAGTCAATCTGACTCAAGTACCTGCCGATATCGATAAAATTGTAGTGACAGTGACTATTCATGACGCTGCGGCTCGTAGTCAAAACTTCGGTCAAGTCGCTAACGCTTTTATTCGTGTCGTTAATGAAGAGACAGGTACCGAAGTGGTTCGTTTTGACTTGGCAGAAGATTACTCTGTTGAGACTGCCATGGTGTTCGGCGAAGTGTATCGTCATAATGGTGAGTGGAAATTCCGCGCTGTTGGTCAAGGCTACTCAGGCGGCTTACAAGCGATGTGTCAGCAGTATGGTGTAGATATTTAATCGCTTTTATATCGTAACTTGTAATATGCATAAACGCTTATATCAGATAACCACTCAATATAGGGTGACATCACTGTATATTCTCTATGCTCATCACTGGTTGCAAATAGTTGCAAAATAGTTGTAGTTTTAGATGGTAAAACAATCAGTAATACTATATGTTTCATTTAAATTTATGCATAAAAAGTGGCTAACAATAACCTCTTTTTCATAGGCTATGCCTATAGCAGACCGACTTTAGCTTTACGTAACCAGACAGGATATGTCATGAGACATTTTTATTTAGACTTCATTTTCACAGCTATCGCTTTGATGATAGCTGCGTGGTGGGGATATTCACATGGTGGTATGGGTGGCATGATAACCACCTTATCTATTACTGCCATTTTGGCCGTTATGGAGATTTCATTATCGTTTGATAATGCGGTGGTCAACGCTTCAGTCCTCAAAGGCTGGGACGAATTTTGGAAAAAGATCTTCTTAACCGTTGGTATTTTAGTCGCAGTATTCGGTATGCGCCTAGTATTCCCTATTGTCATCGTTGCGGTTACCGCTGATCTTGGCATGATGGAAGTCGTCAATCTAGCTCTGTACCAACCAGAAGAATACTCAGCCAGGCTAATGGCGCATCATGCTGAAATCTCAGCATTTGGTGGTATTTTCTTACTGTTGGTTTTCTTAAACTTCATCTTTGATGAAAAAGAAGTCCATTGGTTTGATTGGTTAGAGAGCCGTTTGGCTAAGCTTGGCAAAGTCGATGCCATGAGCGTATTTGTCGCTCTCATCGTCTTGATGATTGCCGTATCGTGGGCCAGTACTGAGCAGTCAGGTGCTGTATTGATTGCGGGTGTCTGGGGTATCTTGGTTTATCTTGGCGTACAGGTTGTCTCTGGCATGCTAGAAGGTGACCTTGAAGAAGACCTAGAAAACGAAGAAAATGGTTCAGGTGCAGCAGCGACTAGCGCTATTATGAAAGGCGGTATCATCGGCTTCTTATACTTAGAAGTCCTCGATGCTTCATTCAGTTTTGATGGTGTTATTGGTGCATTTGCCATTACCAACGACGTTATTGTCATCATGCTAGGTCTTGCCATTGGTGCGATGTTTGTACGTTCTATGACTATCTTCTTGGTAGATAAAGGCACGCTTGACGAGTTTGTTTATCTTGAGCATGGCGCGCATTATGCGATTGGTGCATTAGCGATTATCATGCTGTTGTCGGTGAAATTCCACGTGCCAGAAGTCATTACTGGTCTTATCGGTATTGCCTTTATTGGTTGGGCGTTTGTTGCGTCACTTAACTACCGTAAGCAAGAAGCGAAGTCTATCAATTGATGCGCTTTTGATATTAAAAAACTAAGCCAGTCAATAAATCAAAAAAAGGTTGTGTCAATATATTTGACACAGCCTTTCTTATATCAAGCCATCATTTCGATTCTGATATCTGTGTTCATTATTAGACAATTTACTTTTGATAACAATACCTTAACCACTGTTGTCGTAGTTGTAAAAAAGTATCAGAGACACTCGGTTATTATGCTGCTTAGTAAGCATATAGTAAGCGCACAAAATACGGCTTGCTTACTAAGCAATCGCTTAGTATAGTAAAACGTAATGATATATAGAGCTTATACAGGCATAGCTTGTTTACACTTACATATCGACCACTGTACCATTTTCAGTTCGTTTTCTTATCATTCAATTATTAATAAATAGGATATTTATATGGCTATTAGCTTAACAAAAGGCGGCAACGTAAACTTATCAAAAGAAGCCCCTGGTTTAACCAATATTACTGTCGGCTTGGGCTGGGACCCACGTGCCACTGACGGTCAAGAATTCGATCTAGATGCTATTGGCTTTTTGGTCAACGAAGCAGGGAAAGTTCGTAACGATCAAGATTTTATCTTCTTCAATAACCTAAAGTCAGATAATGGTGCCGTAGAGCATACTGGCGATAACCGTACTGGTGAAGGTGATGGCGATGATGAAAAAATCAAAATCAATCTTGCTAATATCCCAGCCGATGTCAGCAAAGTAGCGGTTTGCGCAATCATCTATGAAGGTCAAGCTCGTAACCAAAACTTTGGTCAAGTTGGCGATGCTTACATCCGTGTTGTAAATGACAATGGTCAGTCTGAAATTGCACGTTATGACCTATCAGAAGACGGTAGCACTGAAACAGCGATGATTTTTGGTGAGCTATATCGTCACAACGGCGATTGGAAATTCCGCGCCGTGGGTCAAGGCTTTAGCGGTGGTCTTGGGCCATTAGCCTCTTCTTATGGCGTAAACGTATAAACCTAGTGTTGACGTAATCGCTTAGCAAGATAGATATTTCAATTAAATATTTGATTGAGATAAAAACAAGCCATCAAGTGTGCCATTTTAAAGCATTTGATGGCTTTAGTTTTAATTGGCTCGCTAAAACTAAAAACCAAACATTCTAAAAATCAGACTCTAAGAGCACGTTTTAAAAATCAGAATAAGGATGGGTAACTCATGGCCGCAACGTTCAGCTTAATCGGTACCATCGAACCTTTTTTGCATTGCAACCTCAAAAAAGGCGATTCGATTTATTGTGAAGCCAATGCAATGGTAATGATGGAATCAAACCTTGAGCTAAAAGGTAAGTTGCAAGGCGGATTGATGCAGTCACTTATGCGCCGTTTTGCCAATGATGAATCGTTATTTCAACAACAAATCGAAGCGGTAAATGGTGAAGGCGATTGTTTACTCGCGCCTACGCTTGATGGTGATATGCAAATCATTGATTGTGGTGCTCAGCAATATACGCTTAGTGATGGTGCGTTTGTGGCTGCACAAACTGGCGTCGATATCAGAGCCAACATTCAGCGTAACCTTGGTGGTGCGGTGTTTGGTGATACTGGGGGCTTTATGGTCATGCAGACACAGGGCCAAGGTCAAGTCGTGGTATCGGGTTTCGGTTCATTATTTGAGATTGAGGTGACGCCCGATAAAGACGTCATTATTGATAACGGACACGTCGTTTGCTGGGACTCAAATCTAGATTATAAGTTATCGGTCTCTACCAGTAAGAAAAAAGGGTTTATGAGCAATATCATCAATTCAGTCACCAGTGGTGAAGGCATGGTTTTGAACTTCTCTGGTACTGGTAAAGTTATTATTTGCTCTCGAAATCGTGACAGCTACCAAGGTTGGTTACAAAGTGTATTAGGCAGTAGCTCAGGTGGACGTGGTGGCGGTGGTGGGTTTTTAGATAACATCTTATAGCATCTCTTAGCACTATTTTAAACGGTTTTACTCACAACTATTATAAGGATACGAACATGGCAGTTAGCTTACAAAAAGGTCAGAAGATCTCCCTTAGTAAAGAAGCAGGTGGCGATCTCACACAGGTAAAATTAGGTTTGGGCTGGGATGTCGCACAAAGCTCTCAAGGTCAAAAAGGTGGATTCTTAGGCAAATTATTCGGTGGCGCCAGTGGCGGTGGTGACTCTATCGACTTAGATGCCTCATGCATTATGTTCGATGCTAATAAACAAGCAGTTGATGCCATTTGGTTCAGTCAACTTAAATCAAAAGATGGCAGCATCGTACACACTGGCGATAACCGTACTGGTGATGGCGATGGTGATGATGAAGTCATCAATGTAGATTTATCGAGAGTCCCTGCAAGTGTTACCTCTTTAGTCTTTACCGTTAATAGCTTTACTGGTCAGACATTTGAGACAGTAGAAAATGCGTTTTGCCGTATCGTCAATGCCAATAACAATCAAGAAGTGGCTCGCTATAACTTATCAGCGCAAGGCGGTCACACGGCGATGGTTATGGCAAAAGTGTATCGCCATAACAATGAATGGAAAATGCATGCTATCGGTGAAATAGCCTCTGGTCGTACCTTCCATGATTTAATGCCTGCTATCACACCGCATGCTTAATTGGTTTCAATAACTCTTTTAACGTTACAACGTTACAACGTTACAACGTTACAACGTTACTATAAAAAATTGGCCCTTCTATAAATAGAAGGGCTAATTTTTTTATCAAGTAAGACTATTAACTGGAGCTATAAATACGGTTACTTACTACCACGCTTCCAGCTAAAGCCCCAATTAAACGCTTTATCCATCTCTTGATGACCTTTATAGTATTGGTTGATACGCTCAACATTGATACTGCCTTGTTGATTGACCAAACGAGCAATAGCACACATCGGTAGATTGCCTGCACCTTCGGTTAAGCGTGTTTCAATCGGTGGCTGCTCTGGTACGGCAATCGTCACCACGCCATCGGTTTGTGCCCAATTGGGTGCACCTTCGTAGATAAAAGCAAAGATAAATACTTCTTCGATTTGTGACCACTGTTGGCCATTAATATCAAGCCACTCACCACCACTCACCTGCCCTGTTCTGTCATCAGCACGCAAGCAAACATATGGTGCTGACTGCAAACTGCCGAAACGATTGCCTAATGCTTGGATCAGTGTTTTTTCACCATTTTTCAAGTGAATCATCGCACCAATATCTAGATCAATACCACCCGCTTTATGCTGTTTAAATAAATCTCCCAGCAGACCTTTTTTGGGTGCATGCTGATTAGTTTCTGGGCGTTGGTTCCAGTTTAGGTTGACTGATATTTTACCAAAATCGTCGCGCTTTTTCAGATTGATGCTGGATTGGTTTTTGGTTAAAGTTACTTTACTTAAATTGACTGAAGGACTGGCCGGAATCGGTGGCGGCGTACTTGTCTGAGGTGCACTACGTGCTTTTTGCGTATCAATTGGACGCTGGGTATTGATAGGTTGAGACTGGCTTTGATCCTGACTCTGAGGTGGTGTTTCATCAGCAATCTCAACACCGAAGTGTTCTGATAGTGGCTTCAACCCACCATTAAATCCTTGCGCAATAAATCTAAATTTCCAATTACCCTGCCTACGGTAACACTCCGCTAAAATAATCGCTTTTTCATCACGTCCATTAGCACTCAGTTGACAAGTCATCAATACTTGACTACCTTTTAGCACCTGAATATCGACATCACCCACTTGTGCAAGCGTTTGCGCACTAGAAAACGCGAGTGCTATTTTTTCAATACTGGCAGGCTGCGCTGGTAAGTTAATATCAAAAAACCCATCACTATCGTGACCACGAAAACTGACACTGCCATCATCACTACGTGTTTGCCCATAAAATATCATATCGCCATCGCCGCGTACTTTACCCTCCGTGGTCAAGCGATAAGCCGCACAATCAATTGCATTTTGGCTCAGAATACGGATGCTAATATTGTCTGTCGGTAATGGTGCATTGGCACCTGCAATTAAAGCTTGACTCATCATACGTCCTTTAAGTTGTTTATTATGTCGATATGTTCATGACGCTAAGAGGCATCGTGGTTATCCTCATATAGTAGCATGAATGTCATTATCCATATGAGCCAAGATATTCATTCAGCAACAGTGCAAAAGCTATCCCAAAAAACTTTAGTGCTATTTTATTAACTACATTTATAACAATGGGTATGTGTATATAATAACTGTTAATGTCAGCAATGTTTGCAACCTAAAATTGAGCTATTTTTCACGCCTGCTTACATTCCCAATACTGTTAAGATAACAATATCACATCATCCAATTACATCTAAAACCTACGATACTGCTGAGAGAATTATGAATAATCTTGCTAACGATAGCTACCCTATAACATCAACTGCTGCTTGGCTAGCCGAAGGTCAATCAAGTCAGCGTGATATGTTAGCCAGTTTGCAGTCATTAAAGGCGCAATCTCATACACCATTCAATATTATTGCCTCACATCGTGATAATAGAGCTGAGATTTTTGAGTTTGCTGATAATATCTATTTTGAGCCTTACGCCATCACTGCAAGTGATAATGAGCAAACAGCGCCTGAACCTACTACACCACTGATGTCACGCTGGCAGTTCGTCTTAGAGCAAGCAAAAAAAGACAAAGTAAAAGTATTACTGACTGGACGTAATGGGGTTGATTATGAAGCCCATCGTGAGATATTTGAAGCTGCAGGTATTCGTTTATTAACCGGCGCAACCAGCGTTTCATCTTTAGAGTCAATTGATGATAAATTTGCCTTTATGCAACAGTGTCATCAGCATGATATTCCAGTCGCAGAGGCTTGGCGTTTTGACAACGTCAACGAGCTTGAGTCCTTACTTGCCAAACATGGTCATCAACCTTTATGCGTCAAACCAGTGACTGGTATTTTTGCGCAAGGATTTTGGAGATTAGATTCAGGTAAAGAAACGATAAATCAATATGATAGCTTTGAGCATTTATACTTTACTGAACAAAAAAAAATCAGCACTACACAATTTCTAAACGCCTATAAGAACAGCTCAATGGTACATGATCGCCCCATTCCTATGCTATTGATGCCTTACTTATCAGGACAAGAATACTCTATCGATGTCGTGTGCGAATATGGCGAAGTACTGGCTGCAGTCACTCGCTACAAAACTGGGAAGGTCCAGCATATTGGCTACGAAAAATCTGTTATGGATGTGGTCATTCCGCTCATTAAAGCGTTTAACTGTGATGGTATCGTCAGTGTGCAGACCAAAGCTGATGACGAAGGTAAGCACCGTGTATTGGAAATTAACAGTCGTCCATCGGGTGGTATAGGTTATACGACTCATTGTGGTATAGACTTAACCCAAGTCGGCTTTGCTTATTGGTTAGGCCTAACAAGCAAGCCTAAACTGTCTGACATCATCCAACAGATAAAGCCCTGCCAAGTACGCTCTATCATGACGAGTGTCAAGATAGAAGAAGCCATCATTGATTAGAGTATATATACGACTGGCTTTTATTCAAAAACAGTACGGCATAAAAAAGGTTTTTAGAATTAAATTCTAAAAACCTTTTTTGTTATAAGCGACTTAATAAACAGAACAGTCATGGCTGAGTGTTATTCACCAAATACTAGATTCTCTTTTTTAGGTGCATTTTTAGAGGCTAAAATCCATAGTAATCCCAATACAACTACTGAACCGATAAAGATAATCATTGATGAAGAAGTAGGATGAACATATGAATGACTCATAGGCATCATATTACCTGTCATCTGCATATCCATAGCTGCCACACCAACATAGTGCATACCACAAACCGCTAGCCCCATCAAAAACGCACTACCAAAGCGTTGTAATGTGCCTCGTAGATTAAACGCTAACCATAACGCAGTTATCGCTGCAACGATTGCAATTGCAATTGAAACCATTAGGAGTGGCATGTTATATGACATGGTTGCATCCATTTGCATTGAAGCCATACCTGTGTAGTGCATTGCCGCAATACCAAGTCCAGTAATGACTCCACCGCCAATCAACTTGGCCATATTAGGCTCTCCGCGACCAACGATAACAATACCAACCGCAACAAATAAAACGGCAAGTAACATTGAGATAATAGTCAAGCTTAAATCATAAGTGACCGGCATCTTCATATCAACGGCCATCATACCAATATAATGCATCGACCAAATGGCACCACCGAGCGCGATTGAAGACAATGCGACCCAAAAGTATAGATCGTTTCCTGGCTTAGCAGATGGCACGCGGATGGCAAGGTTTAAGCCAACATAAGAACCAAGTACTGCAATAACATATGAGATAAACACCAAAAGCAGGTTATATTCAACTTCTATCATTTTCTTCGCCCTCTATATTTAACAAAACTGAGCTTAAGCAACACTGGTTTGGATGAACCAAGATACTTTATGCATTTATTACTATTATTCATAGGCATTAAACTGTCTATGCATGATTTTTTACCAAATGGTAAATTCACAAATATTGGTACTACCAGCCCCACAACTTGTCTCTCTGACCTGAGCATCTTTTACCGCAGGATTACTTGCTAAGAAGCCTTCTATATAACCAACAACAAAATGACAGCCTGAATGGTTGCTATCTGACAACTTGCAGAATGGGCATTTAATTAACGAAATTACATCGTTTTTAGCTTTCACCTTAGAAAATTCTTTTAAGGCTGGTACAAGTTCACGACTAATGGTTGCTGATAGTTTTAATGGACTACCAAGAGAGTAGTCACGTTGATAAATACCGCCACCCACCTTGCGTCCTAACTCATACAATGCTTGATCGCGAATGTCATTTGGTACGACATTCTCATATCGTCTAACCACATCTACTATGTCTGGATACTGAGCACCAATAGATGTTAAAGCATTTTTTTCATCCAAGCTTTGTTTCATTGGTGGTGCTGATGAGACGGCATCTACTGCACTTGCACCTGCACCTGCACCTGCACCTGCACCTGCACCTGCACTGTCATCTTCATCTATTTCTAACTGAAAAAGGCTACAGCCTTCGATAGAAGACAAATCATTGATTAAATCCTCTTGTGTCTTTGACTCTCTGCTTTTGGCAACAACATGAATAATATTGCCGCCATTTTCTGAAGACTCTTGCTTTTGGGATAAGAGTTGATAACCTGCTTTGATAAGCGGTGAGATAACATTGACTAAACGAATACGCTCAGAAGATGTTTCCAATGAACAAGAAAATTTCAAAGATCACTCCTTTTCTAAAAATATCGCCAAACTTTTTAACACCAAGCTGTTTAGCTAGACTCAATGACTTATCTAAATTGTTTTATGATATTCATCCAAAACATAACTCTTTTGTAGTGCAGTGACTATAGCTATTAATATCGCTAAAATAGAAAATAACTTAAAGAATGCTATTTAATAACACCTATCTTTAACGATCGTTCAGTCCAAATCTAAAAATTAAATACTTTTTAGAAGGAAATAAGCATTATTATTACTTAATAGACCCCACTCTCAACTTGAAATAAGCAAATCAAACTGAAGAGGCGGG
>NZ_JBQSVP010000032.1:0-28980 GCF_052376345.1 Psychrobacter sp. AOP5-GZ1-6
CAATGCCAAGTTTTGTTCATACCGTACCTTTATGTACAGCCGTCCTGCTCTCACTTAGTATCAGTGCTTGTAAGCCTACAAGCACTGCCGTCAGTAATAGTGACACAGAAAACTGGTCATGCCAGTCTCAAGATGCGCCGTTTTCTTACAGTGCTTGTCGCATTACAGCGGAAGCATTGAGCGATGGACGTTACGCATTAAAGCTGTTTTGGCAGCAGTCTGAGAGTGATGAGCCACTGCTGACTTTCGATAACTTATTATCGACTTTACCAGACAATCAAACACTGAGCTTTGCCACCAATGCAGGTATGTATAATAAAGACTATGCGCCGATTGGCTATACCACTATTGAAGGCAAAGAAGTTCGCGCGTTGAACCTCAATGAAGGTGGCGGTAATTTTCATTTACTGCCCAATGGGGTCATGTGGTGGGATAAGTCTGGGAAGGTACAAATCACGGAAAGCAACGCCTTAGATGAGCTGCTTAAAAATGGTGAAGCACAGCCATGGTATGCCACCCAATCTGGCCCAATGCTGGTTATCAATAACGAGATACATCCACAATTCAAACCTGACAGCACCTCACTCAAGATTCGTAATGGTGCAGGCGTTTGTAGTGATGGCAGTATACAGTTTGTGAATAGCGATGAGCCTGTCAGCTTTTATGAGTTTGCTGAACTGTTTAAAGACGATTTAAGCTGCCCAAATGCGCTGTTTTTAGATGGTGGTATTGCGTCGGCATTATACGCACCCAGTATTGATAAACATGATAAAAAAGAGATGGGCGTTATGATTGGCGTGGTAGAGACTGGTATTGAATAAATGCTTTTAGCTTATTTCGATACTGACTTATGATGCCAAATGCTTTTCATGCGCCAATCGTATTTCTGCAGCAAGTTTTAGCCATTCGTGATTCAAAAATCTTTTATAAAATTGTGCTTGAAGCTTTATTTTGAAACGATAGAATCGACTGGCATTAAACTGCTGCAAGTGATGATTTATATCATTGATAAAACAGTCTTCATTAAATCCCGACCAAACAGTAGGTATTGGCATAAGAAGATTACCAATACAAATAGGGGCAACTTCAAAATAGAGCATATACTCTAACGCTATAATATCAACGTGTGCCACTCGCCTAGCGATAAACTCATAAGATATCTCAGTGTCTAAAAATAGATCTGATAATGCGACCCACACGGCTTCTTGATTATTTAACCTACCCATAATTAGGGCGTGTTGAGCATTCAAATATTAGGACTGCTGATCGCTAAAATTGCACCAAACTAGGCGCAAGTCGACGATAATGTCGAGACCTTGGCTAGGATTGCAACAACGTTTGGGGTGATTTTAGCCTCAGCCTTGAGAACGGCTCCAGCAAAGCACTGCTTTGCCCGTTTGCAAGGCGAGAGCTATGCTCGAGTGGAGGGCAGTACTCTTTTTTGCCAATACATGGCGAAATTGTTTAACCTAGAATGACTAGGTATCAAAAATTTCACTGCATATTGTCTAAAAAATAGTCACTGCCAGCACCACATTTGAATGTTCAACACGCCCTAACCTTATAGCGTCTTTCAGCTCTGGTCTTAACGAGCCAAATAACCCGTCATTTCTTCCACGCCATGCAATGTCATAGGGTACATTTTATTGTCCATTAATTTTTTTATCTCAACGATGGTCTGCGTATATTGCCAGTAAGCAGGATTTTCTGGATTCAGCCAAGCCACTTTATCAAAATGAGCCAATACCCGTGTCAGCCATACAATACCTGCCTCATCATTCATATATTCCACACTGCCACCCACTGTCATGAGCTCATATGGCGACATGGATGCATCACCGACGAATATCACGCGATACTCCCGCCCATATTTATTTAGCAGCTCATACGTTGACATCGGCGCGCTATGACGGCGATTGTTGTCTTTCCACACATAGTCATACAGACAGTTATGGAAATAGAAAAACTCTAAAGTTTTGAATTCATTTTTTGCTGCAGAAAACAATTTCTCAAGCGCCTCAACATGGATATCCATACTGCCGCCCACATCAAACAGCATCAGCACTTTGACACGATTACGGCGCTCAGCCTGCATGTGAATATCGAGCACGCCTTTTTTTGCCGTGCGTCTGATGGTCTCATGAATATCAAGCTCATCAGCACTACCAGTACGGGCAAACTGACGCAGATTACGCAGTGCCATCTGTAGCTGACGGGTTCCTAATTGATTGTCATCATCTAGATTACGATATTTACGCTGCTCCCAGACTTTGGCCGCGCTGCGCTTACGTGACTCACCACCGACCCGAACGCCTTCTGGATGATCGCCATAAGCACCAAACGGTGAAGTGCCGCCAGTACCGACCCATTTACTACCGCCTTGATGGCGCTCTTTTTGTTCTTTAAGCCGCTCCTCCAGTGCTTTCATCAGCTCTTCGAGCGAGCCATATTTTTTTAGCAGTCGCCGCTGCTCTTCGGTCAGGTTTTTTGGGTCAAGCTTTAAGTCGAGCCACTCTTTCGGCACGTCCGTCAGCTTAGCCAATAGCTCGTCCATATCTAAACTATCGACACCCTCAAAATAATCTGCCATGGCGCGATCGAATTTATCAAAATGGCGCTCGTCTTTGACCATGCACAGCCGAATGAGCCGATACATGTCTTCGCGACTGGCAAAGGTAGTCAGCGATGAGTCTTCAGGATGCGGCTGCATCATCAGTCCTTTATCTAACGCCGCATTGAGGTCGAGCAGCTCGCGTGTACTGACTGGCACGCCGTAAGTACGCAAAGTGTAGAATAGTTTTATGAACATAAGAGTCGCATCACTTATTGGCTGATATGGTTATGATTTTGGCATTGGCACTCATGTTTATCATGGCTAATTTTTATCATAGCTACAACGCCCATACTCACGTTTAACGACGCATCATATTGGCAAAGCGCTGCAATAGGCTCACATCGGCTTCGTTTTTCAGTAACGCACCATACAACGGAGGAATTGACTTTTCACCGCGCAAGTTTTCTTCCAACTCGTTTTGTGCCATGTCATCAGCCAATAATAGCGTTAACCAATCGACCAATTCAGACGTTGATGGACGCTTTTTAAGTCCTTGAATATTACGCAGCTTATAAAAGATATCGAGCGCATCATTGACCAGTTTTTCTTGAATATCAGGGAAATGTACCTCGATGATTTGACGCATGGTTTGCTCTTCAGGAAAGTCAATATAATGAAAAAAGCAACGACGCAAAAACGCATCCGGCAACTCTTTTTCATTGTTCGACGTGATAATGACCACTGGGCGCTGCTCAGCCGTAATGGTCTCACCCGTCTCATACACATAAAAAGACATCTTATCTAGCTCATGCAGCAAGTCATTTGGGAACTCAATATCGGCTTTATCGATCTCATCAATCAATAACACCGTACGCTCTGTACTGGTAAAGGCATCCCATAGTTTGCCAGGCTTGATATAGTTGGCAATGTCATAAACCTTGTCATCACCCAATTGTGAATCACGCAGGCGCGATACCGCATCATATTCATATAGCCCTTGCTCGGCCTTAGTCGTCGATTTGACATGCCAAGTGATGAGCGGCATACCCAAACTCTCTGCTACTTCTTCGGCTAGTAGCGTCTTACCTGTACCTGGCTCACCTTTAATAAGCAGAGGTTTTTGCAAGGTCATCGCTGCATTGACCGCTAGCTGTAAATCATCAGTCGCAATATAATTGCTGGTTCCAGTAAAGCTTTTGTGAGTTTTATCAGTCATGCTCATAATCGAATCTCAGTTATTGTTATTCATTCAGGCTGTCAGAAGCCATCAAGTCATTAAAGGCAATTAGTGGAAAATAAACAATCATTTAGATTAGCACAGCCACACGTATTGCCAAAATACTCATGCGTTCGCAATTGCTAAACAACCCGATACAAAAACACGCTCCCATAAAAAAAGACACGCAAGGTGTCTTTTTTTATGGGATATTTTATTACGTTAACGCTTTAAATGTTTTTAATAGGCTTATTATTAACAACCATTTTATAACTTGTCTGACTTTTCTATTTTAGGTTTTTTAGTTAAGCTGCTGTCTTTTTTGAAACCAAAATCTGTTTCAGTATCAGAGGCCAAAGGCGTTTTAGGAGATTGCTGATCAATATCAGACGATTTTGTCAAATTGGCATTCTCTGGTAAATAACTACCTGTCGTCAGCTGCATCGTCGCTTGCGTATCTTCTGCACTTTTTCTACGGGCTTTTTCTAAGCTCGATTCAAAAGCACCACGGATAAGCTGCCAAATAAAACCAACAAACAATCCCGCCACTAGCACCACCAATATCGGTACCATACCAGCGATCGCGCCAGCAAAGTCTTTCATCATAATGGAATAGACCACATGAATACTAGCAGGTGCTAACACACTAGGGTCGTTCAGAGCCGTACTAGGCGCTAATAAAACAGCGAATAGTACCATCCACGTCATTCCACCCAATGGTTTGGGCAGCATACGAGCGACCAATAACCACAATATCAATACGATGATAACACCACCAAGATAAGCATACATTGGCAAATCTGCAGCTGGGACGTCTTTAACCATCTGCCCCCACCAAATAGCAATCTCGCCGAGAATATCACTGAGTGCTTCCAGTGGTAAAAGATGTACGATATTTTTTAACCAGTCCATGCGCGTTTCACTACCTGCGTTTATAAATCGTGCGTCAAGTTCTCGTGTTTACAGGTAAACAGTCCATACTACCCTACTATAAATAACACTGAACACATCATCAACATGCACACTTGATAGGCTGCTAGTTTATCACGACTTTCTACCAAAATGCATGTGGCCAAATGTTTATCAGACGTTTTATTGATTGCTTTCTAAAAAAAATATTTAAAACCATTAGACTACAAACCTTACAGGGTTAAGGCTTTAGTCGTAAATACTGTCTTGTGCTTCACGTGCCCGTAGCTCTGCTTGGCGGCGCATGACATCTTGAGGTGGCAACTGCACAAAATAGCCTTGTGACTGCAATTTTGCCAATACTTCCTCTTTGTCGACACGAGCCAGCGATGGCCTAGTAGCCAAATCCAGATGCATGACAAACTGGCTACGACCTAATCCTGCACGGAAATCTTTGGGCAATACCCCAAGCCAGTCTTTAATTTCGTCGGTATCATCAGGATAATCGGGACGTGCAATATAAATGTACATATCGTCATGTTTTGGAAATTTATAAATATCGCAATGCATAAAAACAACCTATCGGAAACTATCGCCATAGATTAGCATATTTCGGGTAAATATCAGTAGTCGCTTTGCGTTTTGGTATGGTAAACCATGCTAAAAATTTACGAAATAATTAAAATGATTCAATAATCATAAAACCACTCTATTTATCTATACAAGTATTCATAACTTTCATAGATAAATAGCGATTATGCTTATAAAAAGCCGTTTTTGCTAAAATTATCGATTTTAATGCGGCTAATGACTTGTAAAAACACCATTAACCTTTCATAATAAAGGCGTTTTTCAGGAGAGAGTTTGTCAGCACAATCTCGTATCAAGCCGCATTGGTCATACGACGTATATAATTGCTGCACAACCACCGAAGGCGCATCCACCCTGCCAATCGCTCAGGTAAAAGGACTGAAAAACAAATGTCATTATTTGTTTAGTTGTATGCCATCAAGCGTGCATGACACACAAACATAAGGCATAACAAATCTGGAGAGCGGTAAAAACGGACGACGTTTTACCCACCGAAGGGGAGAAAACACGCTATCATCAGTTATCGGTTTGTATTAAAACTCATAAATGCTGGCTCGTGTTGAAAATCTCAGGTCACAGGACAGATAGGGCTATTACTTAAACCGACGTTCAGCGTCCGTTTGGTTTACAGCTTTCTATTTATTCTCTGTGCCACCCTTTGATGTAATATTTGCATCTTGCAATGTTGCTTCTCACTACTATGATAATGCGCATTAACTTTTATACTGTTATCCAGTATGGACTGATGCACACATAAGGATTTGTTATGACCAATACTCAAGATAGCCACTCTCCGCACACGTCTACCCCTCAACGCACCCCCCTTTATCAGTCGCATGTCGATAGCGACGGCAAACTGGTGGATTTTTCTGGTTGGGAATTGCCCATTCATTATGGTTCACAAATTGAAGAGCATGAAGCCGTTCGTACAGATGCAGGCATGTTTGATGTCTCACATATGGTCGTGGCTGATATCAAAGGCAGCGATGCCAAAGCTTGGCTACAAAAACTACTGGCTAATGATGTCGATAAGTTAAAAATCGTTGGTAAAGCGCTTTATTCTGGCATGCTCAATGAGCAAGGTTCTGTCATCGATGACCTTATCGTGTACCTGATGAATGCAGAAGCTACCGAATACCGTATCGTCTCAAATGCAGCCACACGTGATAAAGACATGGCACAGTTTAATAAAGTCGCTGAAGGGTTTGATATTACCATCACTGAGCGCCCAGAGCTTGCGATGATTGCCGTTCAAGGCCCTAATGCTGTTGACAAACTGGCACAAGCCAAACCTAAATGGGCAGATACTCTAGCAGGGCTCAAGCCTTTCGTCGGTGCGGACTTAACCGATATCGAAGGCACCGATTGGTTCGTTGCGCGTACTGGCTATACAGGTGAAGATGGTGTCGAAGTGATTATGCATGGTGATGATGCGCCAGCGTTCTTTGAGCAATTAAAAGCCAATGGCATTAAACCTGCAGGCCTTGGTGCACGTGATACCTTGCGTATGGAAGCAGGTATGAACCTATACGGTCATGACATGGACGAAACGATCAGCCCCTACGAGTGCAACATGGGTTGGACGCTAGCGTTAAAAGACGATCGTGACTTCGTTGGCCGTACTGCCATGATCAGCAAACGCAAGCAGTCAAAAGACGACAATACCGCCATGAAACAAGTGGGCCTGCTGCTAACGAGTCGCGGTGTATTACGTGAAGGCATGACAGTCACCATCAATCAAGGCACAGCCAACGAGCAAACTGGCATCATTACCAGTGGCACATTCTCCCCTAGCCTCAAAAACTCCATTGCGATTGCCCGTGTTCCTGCCAGCGTATCAGAAGAAGATAACGTTCAAGTTGATCTCCGTGGCAAAGGTAAATTCGTTGATGTACGTGTTCTTAAGTTACCATTTGTCCGTAACGGTAAGCAGCAGTTTGACTCATAGGCTTTATAAATTCTATTATTAGCCTCGATTGGATTTAGCTTCCACTATTTTTGTTAATTAACCTCTATCAATTAGGAGAGAAAACATGAGCAACATTCCAGCAGAACTAAAGTATATCGCTAGCCACGAATGGCTACGCCTAGAAGACGATGGTACGATCACTATCGGTATTACTGACCACGCACAAGACCTATTGGGTGA
This sequence comes from Psychrobacter sp. AOP5-GZ1-6, assembly GCF_052376345.1. NCBI lineage: Bacteria > Pseudomonadati > Pseudomonadota > Gammaproteobacteria > Moraxellales > Moraxellaceae > Psychrobacter > Psychrobacter sp. AOP5-GZ1-6. Next base: position 7,420 of record NZ_JBQSVP010000032.1, read on the forward strand.
TGTGGTGTTTGTTGAATTACCAGACGTCGGTGACATCATCGCTGTTGATGATGAAATCTCAGTGGTTGAATCAGTAAAAGCAGCCTCTGACGTTTATGCTCCTATTTCAGGTGAAGTCGTTGCGATTAATGAAACGCTAGAAGATGATCCTGAAATCATCAACTCTGACCCATATGGTGAAGGTTGGTTCTTTAGAGTAAAACCTGACAATATCGCTGACTACGAAGCATTAATGACTGCTGATGAGTACGAAAACGAGCTATAAAAACACGCTTATAATCTAACATTAGTATTCAAGCGCATTATCATAAGAGACACATATTATCGCAGATACTGGCATTCGTTGGTATCTGCACGCACCACCTTAATAATCATTGCTAGATTTATAAATTCCAACTGCTAACAAATGTATTCGTATTAATCACTTATCAGACATATTGAAGAAATCCCATCAATCATGACTCAAGTTGATCTCTCAATCCCCAGCACGGATCCTAATATGAACCTCAGTACGAACCTCAGTACCGACAGTCAAAACAGTGTAGCTACGCCTAGTCATACGCCGCAGCTACAAGCGTTTCGTGATGTAGTTGAATCACGCCGTTCAATTCGCCGTTTTACAGACACCCCTATCCCTGATGATGTGCTAGTAGACTGTCTGCGCTTGGCCATACTAGCACCGAACTCTAGCAACTTACAGCCGTGGGAATTCTATGTCATCGATGATGCTGATAATCGCAAACGTGCGGTAAAGAACTGCATGAATCAAAATGCAGCAAAGACATCAGCACGATTAATTGCGGTGGTTGCTCGTACCGACACTTGGAAAAGTCATGCTCAGAAAATCCTACGTGAATACCCTGACAAACCCGTACCAAAAAAAGTCAAAGGCTACTATACCAAAATCGTCACACTGACTTTTTTACGAGGTCCAGCCAACGTGGTATCAGTAGCAAAATGGGGGGCAACTCAAGCAATAAGACGTTTAAAAGGTCCTATCAAGTCTCCCTACTACACGTTTGAAGACACCAAAAACTGGGCAACCAACAACACTGCACTAGCGGCTGAAAATCTAATGCTTGCACTACGAGCACATGGGTTTGACAGCTGTGCGATAGGCGGCTTCGATGAGCCAGCCATGAAACAACTATTAAATCTAGGTGACGATCAACACATCGTTATGATGATTGGTGCTGGTGAGCGTGCTGATGATGGCGTTTACAACACCCAGTTCCGTTTCGATCAAAATCAGTTTGTACACTATGTGTAATACATAAATACGTAGTCTACTAGCTGATTGTTTAATGCCACAGACCGTTATTTTTAGTTAACTCCTTTATTACTCCCTTAACCAAGGACTATCATGACTATTTCTCAAAACCCAACGTTTGATACTTTTCAAGGACTATTCAATGAAGCGGAATTTGTCTACCGCCATTTAGGATCGAATGAGACCAAGCAAGCTGATTTGCTGAGTGCTGTTGGTTATCAGGATATGGCAAGCTTTATCAATGATACCGTGCCTGAGCCAGTACGTTTGCACAAAGCGTTAGACCTACCAGTGGCGATGAGTGAGCATGCCGCCTTAGCTAAATTGCGTACGATGGCAGATGATATCACTGTTAAAAAGAGCTATATCGGTCAAGGGTATTCTCCTGTGCGTATGCCTGCTGTCATTCAGCGTAACGTCCTTGAAAATCCAGGTTGGTACACCGCTTATACCCCTTATCAAGCAGAAATCGCCCAAGGTCGTCTAGAAGCACTGCTTAACTTTCAACAAGTGTGTATTGACCTAACTGGTCTTGAGATGGCTGGTGCGTCATTGCTTGATGAAGCGACTGCAGCGGCTGAAGCGATGGCGATGTCAAAGCGTGTGAGTAAGAGCAAATCCATACAGTTTTTTGTGGATGAGCGTGTCTACCCACAGACTCTAGATGTCATCAATACCCGTGCCAAGTACTTTGGTTGGGAAGTGGTCGTTGGCGATTTTGAAACCGCCACATCAGGCGATTATTTCGGGGCATTATTTCAATACGTTGGGGCCGAAGGTGATGTCAAAGATTTGACGGATGTCATCGCAGCTGTCAAACAAAACAAAACGTACGTCAGTGTCGTCAGCGATATCATGAGTTTGGTATTACTCAAGTCGCCAGCTGATATGGGTGCAGATGTGGCACTTGGTAGCACGCAACGCTTTGGTATTCCAATGGGCTTTGGTGGTCCACATGCCGCTTATTTTGCTTTCTCTGATAAAGCCAAACGCTCAGCGCCTGGCCGTATCATCGGTGTATCAAAAGATTCGCAAGGCAATACAGCACTTCGTATGGCTCTGCAAACTCGTGAGCAGCATATCCGCCGCGAAAAAGCCAACTCAAACATCTGTACGTCACAAGTATTGCTCGCCAACTTAGCGGGTATGTATGCCGTTTATCATGGCCCAACTGGCGTTAAACGTATTGCCACACGTATTCATGCCTTTGCCACTGCCTTTGCCAATATCATCACAAACACGAATGACAGCAACCTAAAAGTCGTGCACGATCAGTTCTTTGATACTGTTGTTATTGATTGCGGTTCAGAAAAGCTTGCAACCCAAATTTTTGAAAATGCGGACAATGTTGGTTATAACTTATGGCGTCTTGGCGATAGCAAGCTTGCCGTTGCCTTTAGTGAAACCAGCGACCAAACAGACTTTAACGTCTTGACACAGCTATTTGTTAGCAAAGCGCATGACTTACCTAAAGCTGCTAGCGTATCGCTTGATAGTGCACACTTACGTACTGATGCTATCTTAACGCATCCGGTATTTAACTCACATCATACCGAGCACGAAATGCTGCGCTACTTAAAATCGCTTGAAGACAAAGATTTGGCGATGAACCGCAGTATGATTTCTTTGGGTAGCTGTACCATGAAACTGAATGCCACCAGTGAAATGCTACCGATTACTTGGCCTGAGTTTGCCAATGTGCATCCTTTTGCACCACGAGATCAAGTCACTGGCTATATCGCCATGATTGATAGCTTACAAGACCAACTCAAAGCCATTACTGGTTTTGATGATGTCTCTATGCAACCAAACTCTGGTGCATCAGGTGAATATGCAGGCCTGCTTGCTATTCGTCGTTATCATGAGTCTTTGGGTGAGACTGGTCGCGATGTTTGCCTCATTCCTCAGTCAGCACACGGTACCAATCCAGCTACCGCTATGATGATGGGCATGCAAGTGGTCGTGGTCAAAACTGACGACAATGGTAACGTAGATATCGATGACCTAACGGCCAAATGTGAAGAACATAGCGCACGCCTAGGTGCTTTGATGATTACGTATCCATCGACTCATGGTGTGTTCGAAGAAGGTATCCGCCATATTTGCGACTTGATTCATAATCATGGTGGTCAGGTTTATATGGATGGCGCTAACATGAATGCGCAAGTTGGCATGATGCAGCCTGCAGACGTTGGTGCTGATGTATTACACATGAACTTGCACAAGACTTTCTGTATCCCTCATGGCGGCGGTGGTCCAGGTATGGGTCCTATCGGCATGAAGGCGCATTTAGCACCATTTATGGCAAACCATGCCCTAAGCCCTGTCCATAATGCACAAAAAGACTGCTCAGCCGTCTCAGCAGCACCTTATGGTTCAGCGAGTATCTTGCCTATCTCATGGATGTACATTGCCATGATGGGACGCGATGGCTTGCTAAAAGCGACTGAAATGGCGCTACTCAATGCCAACTATGTCGCAGCCGAGCTAAAAGATCACTACCCTGTCCTATATACTGGCAAAAACGGCCGCGTCGCTCACGAATGCATCATCGATATTCGCCCATTAAAAGCAGAGACTGGCATCACAGAAAGCGATATCGCTAAACGCTTGATGGATTATGGCTTCCACTCACCAACGATGAGCTTCCCTGTAGCTGGGACATTGATGATTGAGCCGACAGAGTCTGAGTCAAAAGAAGAGCTGGATCGCTTTATCAGTGCGCTACAATCTATCAAAGCTGAGGCTCTAAAAGCCAAAGCCGGAGAAGATGGTTGGACACTAGAAGACAACCCATTAGTCAATGCACCGCATACTGCTGCGATGGTTACTAGCGGTGAATGGAGCTATCCATACAGCCGTGAGACTGCTGCATTCCCATTGCCATATATCCGCGCCAATAAATTCTGGCCAAGCGTGGCTCGTATCGATGATGTGTATGGTGATAAGAATCTAATGTGCTCTTGCCCAAGTATCGAAAACTATATGTAATTGCCGCTTTTGATAAAGTATAGATAGTTTTTATAAAAAACCTCCAAGTCAGTAGCTGATTTGGAGGTTTTATTTTATTGATGCATTATTAAGCAACATTGGTAAATAATGATAGTATTGATCCATATTACGATTCATATTACAAAGTTACTTTCACTATGTTGGAGCAAACATGCCACAAAAAAGCCGCGTCATTCTGATTCACGGTCTGCACCAAACTGCGTTGATTATGCGACCTTTGGCTAAGCGCTTACAAGCGGCAGGGTGTGTAACTCATCAGTATGGCTACCGTAGTATGCGAGATGGTATCAAAACCAATAGCGCACGTCTTAATGCGTGGCTGGAGGAAAACCATCACCCTGACCAACCGATAGATTTGGTCGGTCATAGTTTGGGTGGTCTGATTATTCGTGATTTTGTCGCTCAATATCCAAAATGGCAGATTGGACGCTGTGTGACTCTAGGCACGCCGCATAATGGCAGCATTAGTGGCGATTATATTTGGCGACTCGCTCCTGCGATTGTCGGTAAATCATACGAGCAAGCCTTGGATGGCACGGTTGCGCCTTTACCAAAAGGTATCGAACTTGGTGTCATAGCTGGCAATAAAGCGCAAGGTTTGGGCCAACCTATCCTAGCCTATCACAATCGAAAATTGCGCAAAGCGAACGTAGAGATACTCTCAGAAAAGCTCGCCCATGATGGCACGGTCTATATCTCAGAGACTAAACTTATCAGCGCCACCGATCATATTGTATTGCCTGTCACTCATACGGGCATGTTAGTTAACAAAGCAGTCGCTGAACAGACCATACATTTTTTACAAAATGGACAGTTTAAGCACGAAGTTCATAAACCCTAATCCTGACAAAAACATCATAGCTAGCAGCACTCAGACTTACAACACTCAGACTTACAACACTCAGACTTACAACACTCAGACTTACAACACTCAGACTTAAAGCCTTGCCAATTTTTAACCATGAACTCCCATACCCTGCTGTAGCTCATTTTTGTGTTTTGTAATCACTGGAATCAAGGTTTGCACGACCCAATCGTTGCGCCAACCCTGTAAGCCTAAAGGCAACTCTGACAAGTCTTTATCATAGGCGATGACTTCATATAGCTGCGCAAGCCATTTCTTACGCATCAATACATTCGCAGGCACACCAATTGCCGCTGACTGCTCATCTATCGCTTGTTGCACCGCTTTTGACAGAACTTTGTTTTTTGAGCGGTATGGTGGTAATAGACAGTCTGGATGTTGGGCAGGCGGCAGACTCTTTGCCTCTCGAATGACTTTTAGCAGCTCTTCACCATACAATCGCAACATACTACGATGCATCGTTGTTTTGTATGCCAACGCTCGCATACTGTTCGGCTTTTCTGTGACAATCTCACGCACTGCTTGTTTTTTTATGATAAAAGTACGCGGCTGATTGGTCGCACGTGCCAGCTCTTCGCGCCAAGTAGCGATGCCCTGCAGTATCGCCATTTCTTGTGAGTTATAACGATAATCGGCCATCGTCAAATACATCTCATCATCTTCAACATGCTGCGTATTATACAAATCATGGGCATACAGCTGACAATCCGCCCATACATAATCAAAAATACCTTGCTTTTTTAGCTCGTATTCAAGGTTCAAATACAACGCAGGCAAGAAGCGCACATCATCAATCGCATACTGCTCTTGCTCATCTGATAGCGGACGTTGTAACCAATCAGACTGGCTTTGTTCTTTATCAATATGCATATCTAACTGATCATCCAGCGCTTGCTGATAACCCATCTGCAATTGACCGGTCAAATAAGACAGCGCAATTTGCGTATCAAAAATATTGGTCAATGGCGGGCAGCCAGACAGCAGATAAAAAATACCCAAGTCTTCACCGCACGCATGCCAAATAGCAACATCTACTTTACGTAGTGCTTCCCAAAACTCTGCCAACTGTAGCTGCGGTGCATCCAACAAATAAATATGATCACCAACGTTCAACTGCACCAATGCTAAGCGTGGATAATACGTATCGCGTTTAATAAATTCGGTATCCAATGCCACACGTCCACAAGTGGCTAGAGCCTCAATCACTTCATCCAAACCGCTTTGTTTACGCACCCATGTAATGGCGACCTCATCAGCAATATCTAATAAGGCATCGATATTTGGTTGTGGTGGTATTGTTGCAGGCTCGCTACGGATATTTACGGGTTCGTTTAATAAACCATCAATATTATCAGAAAGGTTTGGATGGACTGAAGCGTTCGAGACGTTGTTTGACACGGGCAGATACCTGCATAAATAAGAGAAAATAAAATACTAAACTGCGTTTTAATAAAATGAAATCAGAAAATAATTACAACAGTACCATAAAATACGATAGACAAAACTCAACGGCTATAGAAATATCATAAGAAATCTATAAAAAAGAGCGATTCTGCATGGCTTGACCAAGCGTCATGCTATCGAGATACTCAAGCTCACCGCCCATCGGCACACCTTGTGCCAAACGAGTCACTTTATTGACATGCCGACTCACCGCTTCGCTAATAAAGTGTGCAGTGGTCTGGCCTTCTACCGTCGTACCCGTTGCCAGTATCAACTCTTCGATTGGTTCTTGCTTGACACGCCAGACTAGCTGATCAATGTTTAGATCGTCAGCGCTAATACCATCAATCGGTGATAAATGACCACCTAAAACAAAATAGCGACCACGGTAACCTGCCGTCTGCTCAATGGCCATGACGTCTGCTGCCGTCTCGACCACGCATAACAGACTGTCATCACGCCTAGGGTCTTGGCACAGTGGACACACTGCTTCATCACTAAAGCTGTGACAACGCTGACATTCAACGATATCACGCATGGCTTCATCAAGTGCTTGGGCAAGTGCCATGCCTTGTGGGCGTTTTTTGGTGAGCAGGTGTAGCGCCATACGCTGAGCGCTTTTTTGTCCCACACCTGGCAACACCCGCAGCTGTTTGACCAGCTGATCAAATTTGGCTGTCAGCAAAGTTGCTTCCTTTATTTAGCTTAATTTATAAATCGTAGCTATAAAAATGGGGTCGTATCGTGTCGATAACAACCCCATTTTTTCTTCAGTATGAAGTATTTACTGCTTAGAACATACCTTGCATACCTGGTGGTAGACCCATACCTGATGTCGCGCCAGCCATCGTCTCTTCATACAAGTCATCTGCTTGACGCACGGCATCATTGATAGCAGCAGCAATCAAGTCTTCAATCATATCTGGCTCATCTTCTAATAAGCTTGGATCGATAGTCAAACGCTTAACCACATGACGACCTGTCATGGTCACTTTTACCAGACCACTACCCGCTTCTGCATGAACTTCTTTGTTGCCTAGCTCTTTTTTAGCACTTTCAACGTTTGCTTCCACTTTCTTTTGCATCGTTTGTGCTTGTTGCATTAGTGCTTGAATATTCATAGTTGCCTCTTTGTCTTTTATAGTCGTAAATAATTTATAGTCGTGAAGAATGATTAGGGCGTGTCCTCATTTTAAAAATGGTGATAAAAATGAGATAAATTGCCGTCAAACAAGGAAAATAGCGCAGATAATATCAAGATATTAGTCAGCTATTTGACGCCGTTTGGCAAGATTTAGCTATTTTTAACCCATTTAGATAACTATCGATCGAATTGAGGACATGCCCTAATAACGTAAAATACATTCGTTGGCGATGATTATACCGTTATCTTTACAAGCTGTCTAAACCACGCGCCAAATCTTTGATGATGTCTTCCACATCTTCTAAACCGACTGACAGACGAATCAAACCATCTTCAACACCTGCTTCCGCTCGCGCTTCTGGCGTTAGGCGAAAGTGTGTGGTCGTTGCAGGGTGAGTAATAGTGGTTTTGGCATCGCCCAAATTATTGGTGATAGACACCATTTGTGTTGAGTCAATCACGTGCCACGCAGCAGATTTTGAATCAAGTCCGCCTGATGATTTCACTTCAAAGCCCATGATAGCGCCATAACCATCCTTCATATGATGCTGACGGGTCGCAAGCTCATGAGCAGGATGATCGCTCAAACCAGAGAAATGCACCGTGCTGACATTAGGATGATTGGCCAAGAATTCTGCGACTTGATTGGCATTGTTGCAATGCGCCTGCATACGCAATTTCAACGTCTCCAAACCCTTAGTAAATACCCAAGCATTAAATGGGCTCATGCTAATACCGCCTGAACGAACCACCGTAAACGCCTCTTGCATCAGCTTATCGTTACCGACTAGCGCACCACCCAATACTCGACCTTGGCCGTCTAAATATTTGGTTGCAGAGTGAATGACCACATCTGCACCTAAGTCTAATGGGCGTTGTAAGGCAGGCGTGGCAAAACAATTATCAACGACAAGCAATATATCGTTGGCTTTGCACAGCTGGCTCAAGTAACCAAGATCACAAATCTGCGCTAATGGATTACTCGGACTTTCACAATAAATCACTTTAGTATTTGGCTGCACAGCATTGGCCCATGCCTCATTGTCGAAGCAATCAACATAACTGACCTCAACGCCAAATTTGGCCATGTAGTTGTTAAATAAACCAATAGATGAGCCAAATAACTGATTGGCCGCCAGCAAATGATCGCCTGCTTTTAGATACGCCAAGCACATAGTCAAAATAGCACCCATACCTGAAGCAGTGGCAACGGCACGCTCACCATTCTCAAGCGCAGCCAAACGACGCTCAAAAGTACGCACACTAGGATTGGTATGGCGAGAGTAGACATTCCCCGTCTTTTCTCCATTAAAATGTGCGGCGGCATCGGCCGCTGACGTATAAACATAAGAGCTGGTGGTAAAAATAGCTTCTGAATGCTCGCCCTCATCAGTACGATGCTGACCTGCCCGTACGGCGACGGTCTGCATGCCATAATCCAGATCCAGATCCAAATCTAAAGCATCATTGCGCCAGTTTGGATCTAATTGATTCGCTTTTTTTGGTTCATTCAAATTTTTTTCATCATGTATTTGCGACTGACTCATAAAGATTCCGTTACTGTAGTAGTGATAAACTTGATTGTCATAAAGTGACTGTTTGTTTTTTAATTATTGCTCTAGGGCACGTCCTAGTAGGTGCCATCATACCATGTCAACTTATTCCAAACAGCTGGTTTCAGATGATTATCAAATGTTATTTTTGAATAGCAATGTGCTATATCCCGAGGTAAGTTTGAGGATAAACGATAACTAAATAGCAGATAAATCACTGTTAAATACATTGCTGAAACTAGCCCCTGCCCTCAACTCAATCACTCACCATCTATATATAAACCTAACAGCGCCAAATTTTTTCTCGACTGACAGCAATTTATCTTATTTTTATTACTAATTTACAAATGTAGACACACACAAATGAAAACAATGTATTTATAATAGGCACGGATGCCGACAGCTGATATGCTTAGCAGCATTTTGCTTTTGACAATATTATCATTCCTCTCAAAATCAGTGCTATCCTGTATCAAAAACACACAATGACAGCAGGCTTGTTTTTTCGAAGTATAAAGTATTTAGTAAGGCTCACTAAGGTAATTCATTTATGTCGATGTTCAATATAGATCCAAGTAACCGATCATTGAGTCTTACACTAGGACTTACATTAGGTCTTGTTGGGTGCCAGAGTTTGCCAAAACAACCACATTTACCTGAAAGCCTAGCATTATCAGCTCGCATAAATGCCCTATACCAACAAGAAAATAGCCAACCTCTTGAAGAAAACAAAACGTCTATAACCAATAATATCAATTTGGGCGAAGCCGTTAGTGCACAAAATGATATTCACCCAGAACTATCAGGCTACCATCCTATCGTGACTGGTGCTAATGCATTTGCCTCTCGCAGCATCTTGACAGATATGGCCACACGCAGTATCGATGCACAGTATTATATTTGGCACAATGACCAAGCTGGTCAATTACTATTGAGAGATCTGTGGAAAGCCGCTGAACGCGGTGTGATTGTGCGTTTATTGTTAGATGATTTTAATAATGATGCTATTTTCGATCAACATTTATTACGGTTTTCTAGTCACCCTAACATCGCGGTACGTATTATCAACCCACTTATGCATCGTAAATTTCAAACTTTAAATTATGTAACAGGCTTACCACGCATCAACCGCCGTATGCACAATAAAAGCATGACGTTTGACAAGCAGATTACGATTATTGGCGGACGTAATATTGGCAATGAGTATCTAAGCAATGATCAAAATAGCCAATTTGCAGATTTGGATGTTTTGCTGATTGGTAAAGTGGTTGCAGATATTGATAATAGTTTTGCAAGTTACTGGTCATCACCTTTGTCATTTGATATCGAAACTTTGGTCACTACCAACCATAATGAAACGTCAGATTTTGTCGCAGCATTGGATAAACTTGGTCAAGATAACAATGACAATGACAATGACAATGACAATAATGATTTAATGATTTATAAAACAGCTATAGAAGAATCAACCATAGATAATGACTTAATCAATAAGCGCGTGCCTTTCCGTTGGACAGACATGCAGTTTTTGAGTGATGATGTTGGAAAGTTAACAAAATCCGTTCCAACCGATACCAATTTGGTGCATCAACTACGTACCCTGTTAGGTAGACCAACCAAGCAATTAACAATTATTTCTTCTTACTTTGTACCTACCAAAGATGGTGTCAATACACTGGTAAAACTGGCTGAGTCTGGTATCGATATCAAAATATTAACCAACTCTTTTGATGCCACAGATGTAACTGCTGTTCATTCTGGCTATAGCCAATGGCGACCTAACCTGCTACGTGCAGGCGTAAAAATATACGAGCTAAAATCCACTGCTGCTGCAGAAAAACGTGAAAACAAACTATGGAAGGCCCGTAGTCAATCCTCAACCAGTTTACATGCAAAAACATTTGCTGTTGATGACCATCAAGTATTCATTGGCTCATACAATGTCGACCCTCGTTCTGCTAATATCAATACCGAAATGGGCGTGATTATCAATGATGATGAGCTAGCAAAACAGTTACATGCGGCGCTTAGTGATGATCTATTAAGTCAAGCATATGAAGTTAAGTTATTAGACAATGGCAAGCTACAGTGGCAAACCATGGAAAATAATAAAAAAGTAGTTTACGATTCAGAGCCACGCGTCGATGTCAGTGACCATGTATGGCTGACGATTATGTCATGGTTACCGATTGACTGGCTACTATAACTAAGCCCCTCCAACACTTCTACTTACAGTATTTTCACTCGATACCCTGCCTCCAATCATATTAAGGCTTGTATCTCAAATACCGTCATTCAGGTTTGGGTAACATAGCGTTACTAAGTAACTTTTCAAATTGAATTATTATTAACTCAATATTATGACGTAAGCATTCTTCAACTCATAAATCTTTATTTTTTCGGCAAATCACTATTCATTTGTAATGATTTGCCGTTTTTTATTCCAGCTAGTTACTGACATAGCAGCCAGCTTAACGAATACCTTCATATATGCGTGATCTATTATGCCTTCCCGTTCCCAATATGCACTGATATCTTCGCAAGACAGACAGACAGTAATGTTTATCTGCTTTAGCAGTGCTGTGGCATTTTTTGATTTTTTGATTTATTTGTATATTGCAGATATCGTAGCAACCGCTTTTTTCCCTGCTAACATCGACTCTACTATTACAAAGATACAAGGATTGGGACTGTTTACGATTGGCTATTTAGCACGCCCGCTTGGCGGCATTCTCTTTGGTCGTTATGGTGATATTAAAGGTCGCAAACCCGTACTCTTAATCAGTATATTAGTAACTGCTCTCAGCTTATTAGGAATGGCTAGCCTACCAACTTATGCACAATGGGGCTTAATTGCACCTATTTTATTTATTATATTACGAATTATACAAGGTATGGCATTTGGGGTTTATGTGCCGCTGGCTTTAATCTTTGTATCAGAGCACGTACCGCGGCAATATTCATCGGTGGTCTGTAGCTATGTCACTGCCAGTTTTTATGTGGGCGTATTATTTTCTAATGCTTTTTTTCTTTGGCTGACCAACTCCATAACGACCGAACAACTGGTGGATTACGGCTGGCGCTTACCCTTTTTTATCGCTGCCGTCTTGAGCTTAGTACCATTGTTAGCATGGCGATGGATAGATGAGTCGCCGTTTTTTCTTGAAATGAAACAATCAAAACCCAGCAATTATATTGCCAAACCGTTCAAACTGCTCTTCAAACATTGCAAACATGCATTATTTATCGGTACGGTTCTCACGTTTATCATCTCTAGCATAACAACCGTGGTCGTGCTGTTATTACCTGAATTGATTGAATTACAATTTACATTAGATAGTGATATATTTGGATTTTCGCACAGCTTGGGTATCATATTCATGATTTTTGGTTGTATATTTTATGGAATAATATCTAACCATCAAAACTTCGGCAAAGTCTTGACCATTGGTTCTATTCTGTTAATCGTTCAAATGTTAGCATTGTTTTACCACCTACAAGCAAGCGGTGACTACATCCTCATTATGTATGCACTTTTAGGGTTTTTTGCAGGTATTGTTGGTATGATACCCACCATTCTTGTCCATTTGTTTCCAACCAATGTTAGACTCACAGGAATGGCTCTTTGTTATAATATAGCGTACGGTATTGTCGGAGTAATGGTACCTTTTGGGCTTGGTTATGCCACGCTTTATGTGGCTTTCTCACCCGCACTCTATATTGCGTTTATCGGTTTTATCGGTATCATAATGGGTATTTATTTTTATAATTTACCTGAAGCCAAAAAAATCGATCAGGTAATCTAAAGTTTATCCTCATTTTAAACATGGCTAAATTTTGTCAAACATGCTTAGTGATAATATTTATTTGCCATAAAGCCCTCTGCGTTAAACTCCAACACTCAAAGATTAAAAACATTAAGGCTTAACCATCATGGTTGATATGACCAATAAAAGACTGTCTGTTGCTCCTATGATCGACTGGACAACGACGGATTATCGTTATTTTGCACGACTGTTTAACCCACACGTTTATTTGTATACTGAGATGATCAGTACTGGTGCATTAATATATGGCAATCGTGCACGGCATCTACGTTTTGATACGCTTGAGCATCCGTTGGTACTACAATTAGGTGGTGCAGACAATAGCGACATGACCCAATGCGCTGAGTTTGCTCAGCAGCATGGTTATGATGAGGTCAACATCAATGTTGGCTGTCCCTCCGATCGTGTGCAGCACAATAAAATAGGTGCCTGCCTAATGGCCGAACCGAATACTGTCGCTGAACTGGTCAAACACATGCAAGCAGCTGTTGATATTCCAGTGACAGTCAAACACCGTATCGGTATTGATGACTTTGACAGTTATGAGTTTATGGTAGATTTTGTACAGACAGTCGCAGAAACTGGTTGTACACGTTTTATCGTGCACGCACGTACTGCGTGGCTACAAGGCCTAAGTCCTAAGCAAAACCGCGAGATACCACCACTGCGTTACGACGATGTTTATCGCCTCAAACAAGATTTTCCAACGCTCGACATCGAAATCAATGGCGGGATTGACACAATCGCTGATATTGAAGAGCACTTACAGTATGTGGACGGCGTGATGATTGGTCGTGCGTTTTATCACAACCCTTACCTACTAGCAGAAGCCAATAGCTTATGGGGCGAGCCAGCACCCAAGCGCTCAGCTATTTTAGCGCAACTGTATCCCTATCTCGAAGAGCAAATCGCCAAAGGCGAAGCACTACCAACAATGACCAGACATTACTTAGGGTTATTCCAAGGACTAATGGGCGCACGTAAATGGCGTCAAGCATTGAGCGGCAAACCGCAACTAACGATTGATGATATTAAAAGAGCCGCAGATGAGGTATTAGCGTTGAATCCAGAGGTATGATTAACCCTCTAATCATGTGGCGGGGTTGCCTAGCAATGGTTGTAACGGTTCGAAAAGTCACAAATAGCCATTATTTATTCACGTGACTTGCGCAAGATACTGCAACATTGCCGCCGCATTATTCACTATATGTAATATTATTGGCAGCAATAGCGAGCCTGATTTGACACGTGCATAGCAAAATATCAATGCCAGCACGGCGATCGTACTGATTTCATAAATACCATACTGCACATGGATGACCGCAAATATCAGACTGGTCACGATACTGGCAACGATCGCCCCTCGATGCTCTGAATATGGTGTAACAGGAAACCGCTCGGCGATAGCAGTCCATAAAATACCGCGAAACACCAACTCTTCGTATAACGGTGCAGCAATCACCATAGCAAAGACCAATAACCAAACTGAACTGACAGACTGATATAGCGGATCGACAAACGACAGCGGTGTCTCATCAAGAAAATATGTCAATACCTGACTGCCAATCATAAAGAGCAATAGCAGCCCCACCATCTTTATACCGACCAAACGAGAGAAGGGTTTAAGCCTTAAATACTGACGAGTATGACCTCCTTTTAAACGAATAATGCAAACACTAAGCAGCGTTATAAAAACACAACCTACCACAATAGAGAGGCTCACGACCGTACCTTCATTACTACCAAAAAAGAAGATATCACTCATGGTAGCGTTTTTCTCAGCAGGCAGTACTAGCTTGCCAGCGATATAGATACCTAACAGCTGGCTGATAAAAAATGCCAACACCATCCCTATCGTGAGTACAAACGCCCCTAAGCCTGAAAATAATGGTACAAGATTAGATGGTACGCCATGTCTGTGTGTATCCGTCGTCATTTTTAGCATAAAAATTATCATCCAACAATCTGTTCAACAGACCCTAATAATGAACGCTTGTTTTAGAACGTTTTAGTTTAATAATTCTTTTATGATAGCTGCTGCTCAATCAATTTTAATACCTGCTGCGCTACCGATTCTGGATACTCAAGTGGAAACATATGACCGCCTGCATGAGTGATATAATGAATACGCAAACGCGACTGTATTTGCTGAGGAAAACGACGTTTTAAAAAAATACTGTCTTTACCGATAATCAAGGTGACTGGCACCTTAGGAGCATGATTCGGCGCGAGCCAGTACCAAGAAGGATTGGTACGGAACACAGCCACTTCTTTGGATTTGGGAATCGCCAATGTCACCTTTCCATCGGCACGCTGATGTAAGCCATAGTCGATGTAACCTTGAAAACTGCGCTCATCAAAATTCTTAAAAAAACCTTTATGGCGCATCTTGTCATAAGCTTCTGCTCGACTGTCCCACACATCACGGCGATGCTTGGATATACCAGAAGGTGATAACTTGTCCATCAGGCGGTGGTTCATCAATGGTAATTTATCGATGTTTTTTGCCACGTGCCAAAGCAAACTAGACTTGCCATATATCCAAGGCGGATCCATCAGTATTGCTTGTGCAAAATACTTCGGCTCTCGATACAGTGCCTGCAACGTACACATTGCGCCAAGCGAATGACCGACTGCCACCACTTGTGCGACACCATGCTTCTCACAGGCTTGTTTTACACTATCAATAACTTGCTGCGTCAGACTACGCCAATGATCATCTACCGGATAACCCGCCGTGTCGCCGAGCATCGCAATGTATTCAATCGTAAAAAAATCTGATAAATACTCAAAAAAAGGCGCATAAACGGCACTAGGCATACCGTTGGCATGAGCAAAATGAATAACAGGCTTTTGAGTTATCTTAGAAATAGGCAATGTGCTAAAGGCTGGAAAATCATTGTTATCAGTCATAACAGGCTCTCATCGAATCATTATGGACAGCTTATGTATCATTATCAGATCTGGCATATCTGATATATCTAATATATAAATAAGAAGGCTGAGCATAATCATACGCTCAGCCTTATCAATCATACACAGTAAATCTGAAATACAAAATGCTTAACGCATCTCTACATTACCATCTTCTTGCGGTAAAACGCCAAGGTTAACACTTGAGCCAATGCCTGCGCCTAACTTAACAGCGAAACGATCCATAAATGACTCTAGAGGATCTGTTGGGCTATAGTTGATCGCGGTATCAAGCTCTAACTCTTTCTCTAAACTTGCGATACTACCTGTCTTGTCTGCTAAGCCTAGCTCGATCGATTGCTCACCTGTCCAAAACAAGCCTGAAAATAGTTTATTCTGTTCAGGATCTTTTAGACGGTCGCCACGACCTTCTTTTACAGCATCGATAAAGTGCTTGTGCGTATTCGCTAAGACCTTATCAACGTGCGCTTCTTCATAGTCAGTCAACGGACGCGACATACTTAATATGTCTTTATACTCACCAGCGGTCATCGTGCGATCTTTCACACCGACCTTGTCCATCAAACCTTCGACGTTGTAGCTTGACATAATCACGCCGATAGAGCCAACCAAGCTTGAAGGGTTGACATAGATTTCATCTGCTGCAGAAGCAATATAGTAAGCACCAGAGGCACCAATATCACCAATCACTGCATATAATTTCTTGTCTGGATATTCTTCGCGCAGATCCATCATATTTTGCCAGATTTCATCAGACTGAACTGGTGAGCCACCAGGCGAGTTGATGTCTAAAACCACCGCCTTTGAGTTACTGTTTTCAAAAGCACGGGTCAATGCTTCATTAACATCATAAGCATTGGCCTCATCACCACTACTGATGACGCCTTGCAGCTCAACGACAGCCAAATGCGGCGCACTAGTATCGACTGCATCGATACCTGTTGGTGTGCTACTACAACCACGACCAAGGGTTAAAAATATCAACAAGATATAACCAAAAGTTAATAATTTAAAAAAGATACTCCAGCGACGAGCGCGGCGTTGTTCAACCACACTAGCCAACAATGTGTTTTCTAGCAGTCGCCATTCTTGTCCACTCGGCGGGCTTGGCTGCTGTATCGGCGTTGGCTGATTTGCCGAAGTATCAGGACGTTTATTAGGGTCTGGTGGCCAGTTGGGCATATAACTTCCTAGGTCAGAAACAATCTAAAACAATAAAAAAGAGGATATAAAAACACCTACCATAAGCAGTGAGTTCTCACACTGCTTATGGTTTTACGGTAGTCATCATCTGTATAAATAAGCCTGCTAAGTATGGGCTTATTTCAATCATGGTTCAATAGTATAACTGTGAAATATCACTATATTGTAACTCTGAAAACATCAATGATATTTTTACAGTTCATTATTAGAGTGTGTCTTCAATTCAAACAAAAACCATCTAAATAATGATACTTTCATAGAAGCTAGCATCATAACTCGTTATGACTAATTATCACTAGCATCAGTTACTAGAGGCAATGCTACCTCAAGCGCTTTATCGTCATAGGTTGTAACTTCATTAATTCTTTGATGGTTTATTATTTCAGCAGTAATTTGTGATGTGCTGTGGCCAAGCCATAAGGTATTGTAAAACATGAATTCTTGATTAAATGATGGGTTTGCTGAACACAGTAACGTCCACATTTGCCAAACACGCTGATGACTGTCTGCATTCAGAACAAGACGCGAGTTAGTAAATACCGTTTGATCTATCACACCTGATAGATTCGATGAAACATCTTGTAATAATGCTGGCAAGGGTTTGAGCGGTTCGGCTGCGTTATATCTTAATACTTGTACTGGCAAAGCTGTATCAATAGCCAACGTACAGTCCCACACACTGGCATCATCTATCTCACTCCACCCTGTCATGGCAGTGATAGACAAATCATCGCTCGTTGCTTGCCATGTTTTACCTTGTTCGCAACGCTGCACGCTGATATTAGATTTTTTGTTAAATTGGTTGGCTACTTGATAAGCATGTTGAAGCCTTAGCCAACGATCTGAGCGCCCTGCCTGCCAATACTCACTAATAGGCAGATGCTGATTGAGCTGTATAACCGTCAAGGGCAATAGCTCAGAATGACCAATATCAGCGCTTTTATTATCAGTGTTTTTATTGTTAGTGCCCTTATTGTCAATATCGAGCGTATCAGTCAATCCGATACTACTGCTTTGTATGATAACGCCTTGTAATCGATTAACAGACAAACTGCCCAACTGCTGCTTTAACGTCGTAGAGAGCACATCCACTGTTAGATGAGTTGGCATTGTTCGTGTCATTTGAGATCTATGATCCGCTAAAAACAACCAACTGATATTGTTATCACTAGCTTCTTCATTGGCAACGGGGTACTGCAGCAGAGCAGCGCTAATGTACTGATCACCCGTTGGCAAGATATACAATGTTGGCGTCGTCGCTAAGGAGTGTTGATTGGCATAGACCGTCATTACCAATAAGGTTAAAGGTGGGACGGCAAGCCAGCGACTAATAAACCCTTTCGGTAACAACCAAGGCAATATACTTAACAATACCATCAGTAATATAGCCATGTTTATTGGCGTATAAAGCCAAGCCTCTGATAAAACTGGCAATGAAATCAACCAAATCATTAGCTTATGTAAAGCCGCAACAATAGCACTAACTAGCGCCCATAGCTGATCAGCAACAGCTGGTAATAAAAGATAAAAAAGTCCAGCCAATAGATTTAGCGGCACAATTACCCAGCCAAATAAACCAATGGCAAATAGATTTATCAAAAGCCCCCATAACGACGCCTTGCCAAACAATAACAACGTAATGGGCAGTAACGTGAGAAACAACCAAAACTGCAGTTTGAATATGCGTCGACATATTAACCAAATACGTTTCGGTATCTTGGCAGCATTATCATAGAGATAAGAAGCATAGAGATAAGTGGCCTTGTTATGGGCTATTAACGGTTGCCCTTCTTGCCTATATGAATCGTCTTCATACCTGAGTAATAGTGCGACTGCAATAAAGGATAGCCAATATCCTGCCTGCCATAAGACATATGGATCACGCCATGCCATCAATATGGCCAATGCAAACAATACCCGCATCGTACTAACAGGTAACAAGGTCATACGCACCAAACCTATTGCCAATAACATCCATGCAGTACGGGCAGCGGGCACATCAAATCCAGTAAATAACGCGTAGATAAAGGCAGCACCAATCATCACCCACCAACGCACTTGCCAGCGTGGGAAATAACGGTACACTGCAGGACATAATCGATCAAAAATCAGTGCCACTATGCCAGCCAGTATGATTGCTAGAAACAATACATGCGTGCCTGATATGGCAAGCAGATGTGAAATACCCGCCAGTTGGTATAAGTCTTTGGTCTCACGGCTGATTAGACTGCGATCACCTGTCAGTAAACTCAAAGTAACTGCTTTTGCCTGCTGCCGCTCGATAGATTGCGCGTGCCAATCTGTATAAAAATGCTGCCGTAATTGCCAGCGCCCTTGCTCAATGCGAGTACGAAAGCGCTGAAGGTAAGAGGTAGAGGCAGGCGTTACATCTAATGACTCATCATGACTAATAGCCACTGTACTAACCGTCAGTATATTTGCGACACCATCGATATGGCGACCTCGCAACCAACGATAGCTGTCAAAACCAGACGGATTGTTCAATGCTTGCTCAGAAGTAGCTAATGGCGCAAGTGCTAATGTCATTAGCTGCTGATCACCTGGCTGTAATCTATTTAAACTTGTATATGGATCATTATTTTCAACTTGCTGAGCGTTTTGCTGTTTTAGATAAGCATTGAGTAATATACGATGCTTTGTATCAGCAACAGCTGTTTTTTTTAGGTGCTGGTTATGTAGATTCTTGTCATGCGAGTTTTCGTTATTCAGTTTTTCACCATACAAATTATCGCTTAGGCTATTATCATGATTTACTAACAGCTCAGTGGCGATACGGTCTAATTCTTGCGGTGTTAACTCAGAGGTTAATGGTGATATGTAGCTAATAGTCGCCACTTGCCGATAACCACTATCTAGTGCGGCATCATAGACACTATCGCTTATCCCTTCGATAGTCACCAGTGCTTGCACGCGCATCGTCTTAGTGATCGCTGTCATTTCTGCTTGCTGATGACTAACGACAGCTTGCAGTGCACTACCGACCACTAATCCAACCGCTAGTGTAGCCACTATAATATGCTGAATAACACGCAAGCTTGGCTTAATGCGATATAAATAATAGCTAAAAGAATAATGGAGAACGTTTTTGGAAGAATGACAAAGATTGGCTGACGGGATATTAAACTGAGTAATGAGCAGTAAAATAGTGGCAAACGAAACAAGTAGTACAAATAAAAACGAGGTAATAGGAATATCGGCTAGCCAGAGAATATTTGGCATCACCATACTATCAGCAACTGCCAATACACCCATCATAGCAATGATAATCAAGCCACCAATTAACCAGTACACCAACGCTCCTTGATTGATGAGATGAATGTTTCGGTATGCAAACTATGTTGAGTATTAGGCTATCATACTCATAATCCTAACAGCGACTATTTGTGAATATTTGACACGCACGCCAATTGAAAGTTTTGCCGCTCAACAATAACGGTTGCGTCATGACAGGCAATAGCATTTGTATTTATATTACCCTATACTGCTCATACATAGTACGATAACGATACTCTGACATTATCATATTATATAATCTTGCTCGTATTTTTTATTAATAATACCTTATAACAGTCCATCAAGACGATTGTCGGGCTGAAGTTAACGATTAAAGGCGATCCTGTGCCCCAAAAACGTCTGAAAAGTCTGCTTCCTACACCAGAGAAAATTTTAGAAAGTCGCACCTTAAAACTGTTTGCACCGCATTTAGCTGATCCACGATTATGGCATTTTAATCGTCACAGTCTAAATAAAGCGGTTTATATTGGTGTGTTGACTGCATTTTTTCCATTACCAGGACAGATGCTAATTGCCTTAATCGGTTCGTTAATCTTCCGTGCCAACGTACCTATGGCGCTTGGTTTGACTTGGATTACCAACCCACTGACGAGCCTACCTATCTTTTATGCAGGCTACTATATCGGTGCAAAAATTCTAGACGTACCACCACTTAGCCTTAGGCTTATTGGACGGATGATCGCTGATTTTAGTTTGTGGGCGTTGTCAGATGGGGTCAATCCATTTGTTACCTATCGTGGCACTGTATCTCTTACCGCGTTTTGTATCGGACTGATACTTTTAGCTGTGATGACTAGCATCGTTTGTGGACTGGCTTTTAAGGCTATTTGGCGCTACAAAACAGTCACCAGTTGGCAGGAACGTCGAGAAAAAACGTCTACCAAAAGTGATGATTCTTAATAGTTTTTAATCGCCGCCCCACTACCTTCAATATCTCTACTAAATTCAAAAACAACAAAACTTGAAATAAAATAAAGTTAGTTCTTTTCTTAAAT
>NZ_JBQSVP010000033.1:0-27876 GCF_052376345.1 Psychrobacter sp. AOP5-GZ1-6
TTATATTCATAATAACCGCCCCATTATGTTAAGGGTCAAGCACTCAATATTTTGTTATGAGCAGCCTATAAGACTGTCAACAAAGTCATGAGTGACTTTAACTCTATAGAACAGGTGACTTATGAGTACAACCATTCCCTTATCATTTTTAGATCTGGCCCCCGTACCTGAGGGTAAAACCATTGCAGAAGGCATTGCCCAAACGGTTCAAACCGCGCAACAAGCAGAAAAATCTGGCTTAAACCGCTATTGGATGGCAGAGCATCACAACATGCCTGGTATTGCCAGTGCAGCCACGTCCGTATTGTTGTCACACATTGGCAGCCAAACCCAGCGTATTCGTATTGGATCAGGCGGCATTATGCTGCCCAACCATGCCCCGCTCATGATTGCCGAGCAATTTGGCACTTTGCAAGCGCTCTATGGTGACCGTATTGACTTGGGTTTGGGCCGTGCACCTGGTACTGATGGGGCGACGTTTCAGGCGTTACGCCGTCAGATGCAGGATGCTGATCGTTTTCCTCAAGATGTGCAAGAGTTGATGTATTTTTTGGGTGATAATACTGATAACAGTCAAGTACAGGCATTTCCAGGTGCAAAATCAAACGTGCCAGTTTGGATATTAGGATCATCCACGTTTGGCGCATCGCTAGCCGCTCACCTAGGACTGCCCTATGTGTTTGCCTCACACTTTGCACCGCAAATGCTGACGCAAGCGCTTGCAACGTACCGTGAACAGTTCAAACCATCGGCTTATTTAGAAAAGCCTTACGTAATGCTCGCGGCAAATTTATTACTGGCTGATGATGATGCCACCGCGCAATACCACTTTACCTCAGCGCAGCAAAGCTTTGTACGTTTGCGCCGCGGTGAAACAGGTCAAATACCAAAGCCTACTCACGATATGGACAGTGTCTGGAGTCAAGCAGAAAAGACAATGGTAGACAATGCGTTGTCGGTATCATTTATTGGTTCTGTCGAAACCGTTAAACCAAAACTTGCTGCCTTTGTTGCCACGCACCAGCCCGACGAGCTGATTGTCACTGCCAATATTCATAACCAAGCCGCACGCCTACGTTCACTTGAACTTACAACTGAACTAAATTTGTTTACTTTACAATGATATAGGACGTTTGCATAATTATTGATACACCCTAATAAGAAGAAAACTATGGACGCTTCTACTTTTATTGGTTCATCAATATTTTTGTACATTGTCGCATTTATCGCAGTCATGTGTATCGGCGGTTATTTGACCTACCGTACCAGTCCAAAGCATAAACAACGCCGTGAAGACAAGCGTAACAATCGTCAGTAGCTTAATACTTAAGCATCAAGCTTAGGTATCGAAATCAGGTATCGGCTAACGGCATTTTCTGTTTCAGAAAAAACCTCTTTATCGTTATATGACAAAGAGGTTTTTTTAGTTGGAGCGTATCCTCAGTCTGAACATTAAATATTAAACGGACTAAACAAACACCAAACCATCTTCAGTTTGATGAGCTTTAATATCCACCTGATAAACAGCACTCAGCTGTTCACTAGTCATCACCTCATTAGGTGTCCCTTGTGCCACAATATGACCTTCATCTAACAATACTACTTCGTCCATATAACGATGAGCATGCGTAAGATCGTGCAGCACAACAAGGATACTTCTGCACTGATATCGAACCAAATCAGACAAATACTGGAACAAAAAACGCTGATGACGAATATCCAAATGATTGGTCGGTTCATCAAACATCATAATTTGAGTGTCTTGCATCAGCGCACGCACGATAGCCAAACGCTGTTTTTCGCCACCTGATAGCGTCTGTACACGAGCACCAATCAGTGAGGTCAGCTCAAAATCATGAAGTAAATTATGCGCACGGCTAATATGTTTACCATTTGGATGTTGATACCATGCCAGATTGGGTGACACGCCAAGCAAGGCATAATCCAGAACCGTTAATGGCAACTCAAATCGTTCGTGTTGTCCAACCCAAGCGATATGGCCGCGCCTGAGTATCTCAGCGATGGGCTGATCTTGAACCATGATTTGACCGGCTGTCTTAAGACCGACACCCGTATGCTGATCTAGTATCGAATGCAGCAGCGTGCTTTTCCCAGCACCATTTGGGCCAATAAAAGCAACCAGTTTTTGGCTAGGCAATGCTAGCGCGTCAATACTCAATAGTATTTTATCACCATGAGTGATGTGAATATTTTTCATGGACAATAACTGGCTAGTGTTATTGTGCAAGCTATCTTCTGTGTTTATAGACGACTCTTTTGCCGTCAAGGAAAAAGGTAAATTAAACATATGTCTCACTCATATCAACGACGGCTACTACGGACAAACAACCAAATAAAGAATGGACCACCAAGCAGCGCCAGCACAATACCAACAGGCACATCTACTGGATAAGCGATGTGGCGAGCCATACCATCAATAACAAGCAAGAGCATCGCGCCTAGCCACCCTGACCAAATCATCAGACGCATGCGCCCACCACCGAACAAGATAGCAAGTAAGTTCGGTACCATCATTCCAATAAAACCAATCACACCCGCCAAAGACACCGCCGCCCCTGTTAGCAATGCAGACGCGACAACCACCATACAACGTACCACTCCTACTTTAATACCTAAAGACTTTGCCGCCATCTCACCAAGCATTAGACCATCCAGCTGCCGTCCTAATGGTAATAAAATCACTAAACCAAGCACCATAGATATAATAGAATATCGGAGCGGCACAAACCCTGCCTCCGCCATACTGCCAGATAACCAATTGGTCGCACTGCGCAAGACCATATCATCAGACATAAATAAAATAAGACTCACGATCGCAGCACAAAATGCACTGATGACAAAGCCTAAAATCAGCAATCCCATTTGACCACCACCCAAAAACCGATGACAAGCCAAAATAAATAAACACACCAACACACTACCGGTAAATGCAGCAAGCGGTATACCGATACCACCAAACCCTAATGCCAATACTAGAACAACACCAAGCGCAGCACCACCTGACGTTCCGATTAAACTGGGATCCGCTAAAGGGTTTTCAAATAAGGCTTGTAGTGCAGCCCCACTAACAGACAACGCCATACCAACCAATAATGCAGTCGCCACCCGTGGATAACGCAGCTGCCAGATAGTCTCATCGAGATGAGCAGGATTTGACCATTCGCCAAAACCAATACCGAGTCCCAACCAAATAAGCAGCAATGATGCTAAGGCCGCAAAGATGTAATAGACGCTATATTTATGTTTACGGGCTTGAGCAGGCGCTGCCGCGGTAATCGTATTTGCCATATGACGTGTCGTTATATCAAATATAAGAGGTTAAATGCTAAAGATTACGCTGTTAGTCAGAGAACTACTAAACCGTTACGGCGTTACCCTTCCTAAATGTAATGTCTGTACGATCTATAGTCGGCTGCCTTGTAGCCATTTTAAAATTCTTTGACTATAGTCAAAAACGTCAATTATTTTGCGACTGAATTGAGTTTTTTAAGCACTTTCGGTGAGTTTAAACCGTAACGTAAAAACTCATCTGCTGGCCAAAAGTATACCCCACCCTTTTTACCTGCAGCACTGGCCGCAATTTCCGGACGTTGGCTAAACTTCTCGACGCCACCGACCACGGCTTTGTTATGATCAGCGATGATAATGACATCAGGTTTAGCAGCGAGCCAACCTTCGCGTGACAATGGTTTAAGCCCTGAAACGTTGGCAGCGTTGATACCACCAGCGCGACGTATGAGCTCATCACCAACGGTGCCCTTTCCAGCGACAATACGGCCATCGTAGCTGAGCAAGTAACGCTTACCCGTTTTGGCCATCGGTGTCATGCCTTTGTTCCAGCTATTAGCAAGTGTGTTGCCTTGAGTTTTTTTGCCAACGTAATTACCAATGGTCTTAATACTACTGATAAAAGTAGCTACATCTTCTTTAGGAGCGACATTGACGGCTTTGACATTTAAACCATTCAAACGCTGATAGACACTAGACGGTTGCACCATATAACTACCAAGCACCAAATCGGGCTTGACTGCCAGTACGGACTCAGCGGTGATATTGCGATGCATACCGACTGTTGGCACATTTTTTAAGGCAGGGTTGCTATTGGTTGCATTTTTACCAACCAACTTATTGGTAGCACCAAGCGCAACGATGACATCGGCGACATCTGGACTCATAGCCACAATACGATCATAAGCTTGTGCGGACAATGATGGTATAGCAACAATACTTAAAACCATAGTGACGGCCATGATTCGTTTTGAGTCATATTTTTTATGGCTTAGTACTTTATCGCTTAGCACGTTATTAGGTAATAAAGATGTAGAAAAGAAAGACATCGGGGACAGCATAAATGTTCCTTGTTTTAGCATTCAGCAATAGCAAATCGCAACCACACTTTAAGCAATGACAATATTAATCATGCATGTGACTCATTACTGTAAATAGTTTAGGCAAACTGCTCAGCCGATGCAGAGACGATAGCGGCTGTATGGTTGTCTGATGCAACACGGCTATCTTCTGCATATTCTGTAGCGATATCTGCTGCAATGGTTTGCCACGCCTCAAGCTCAGGCGTTCCCTCGATACGCTGACCAAACACACTAAATACGCTCGTCCCATAACGATCAAAACCTTCAATGCAAGTCACGATGCCATCTTTGGTCGGACGTTTGACGCACCAGGCTTGCGCCAAACCTTTGTCTTTTAAATGTAAGGTAAAATTAGTCTCATTTTTATCAAGAATATTGAACCAATCGCCTATGCGCTTAAGGGTATGTACTTGTCCAGTTTGAATCTGCACGATGCCGCTATTACCCACAAAGATCATAATAGAACATTGAGCGTCTCGTGCCTGCTCAAAAGTAGCAGCAACAGCATCGATATTTAGCGACTGTGTCATTCCCGCAGGTGCTTGACGATAACTACTGGCACGATCAATATCTAGCTTTTGTAATAAGCCATGAAACTGATGCACATCGGTCATTCCAAGCCAACCTTGTTGTAACTCTTGACATTTATCATTGCTCAACGCCTTATACTGCCAACCCTTAAGGGCGGTCGGTGCCGTTAAAGTAAGCTCATCAGTACTGACCGTCCCAAACTGCTGTGCAATCATATCTTGCCAGCGCGCGATATTATCCTCAGTCAATTCACGTAAATACACCTTATCAATTGCTGCACCCTGCTCATCATAAAACTGAATACTATAAGACAGCTTATCTGGGTTGCTGGTGTCAGTAACGGCAAGCATATGCTGCCAACGCCACATAAAAAAGCGCAAATCCAAACCACCAACATTGAGCGCCAAACCCATCTTTTCACCAAGCTTTAAATTATGATATTGCGCGGTTTTTTCGTGCACAGCCAATCCATTTCTGACGATACTCTCTACTTGACCGAAGCTCTCAAACTGCTTCAAAACCTCTTTGTATTGAACACCAATATATTGGCTAAAAGGTGACGCTAACATCAACTCAAACTCACTGACACCTAACGCTTTCGAGCCTTCAGTCGGAAACAGCATCGGAACTTGTGTTTTTTTATTTTGATATTGTTGCCAAAGCTCGGTATTTTTTTGGGTTAATGATAGTGATCGACTCATAGTAATATCCATAAAATAATCAGTAATGACACAACGAATAATTTCGTGTCTATCTATTTAAGAAGGAATGTGCGGGTTTGATCATAGAAGTGCCTGGTTGTGAATATTCAACACATTCCAATAGGGCTTGTCATTAAAAAAGACAATAAAAAAGCGATGAATTCTGATGGTAAATGATGTTTGCCTTTTTTCATATTGACACAGAATAAGGAACATTATGACCATCTTCACTTAAAATGTAAATGATAATAATTATTATTTACATATTGATAATCATTCTTATTAGTAATAATATACCCCTGTTCTGTTGCTAAAGTTAGTTCATTACGTAACCTGCCGTCAGTTTATGTTCTGCCATTTTTTAGCTCACATCTTAGCTAAAAATATTTTTGACGACACATTCTTTCTATCTTTTACTCTTATTGTGGTGGTTTTACTCATGTCTATATTCACATCCAAATCACTTATCACGCGAAAAACAGTACCAAACCTAGTGTCAAATTATGCAAACGCAGCGATACGTCAACCACTACTTAGTCGTCACCCCTTGGCCATTGGTATCGCATTAGCCCTATCAGTATTGACACCACTATCAGCACAAGCGGCATCATTAGAAACAAAGGCATCACTCAGTAACACCAATAATGACACCAATAATGACATAAGCAACGACACGACTGACGATCAAGGGATGCCAAGCGCCCAACTCGATCCTATTGTGGTGACCGCTACCCGCTCAGATCGTACGCTCAGTGATGCCCCTGTACGAGTACAGATATTGAATAGGCAAAAACTAGATGACAACCATGCACACACATTAAAAGATGCCTTAGCGCTTCTGCCCAATGTTTATCTTAGCGAAGTGCACGGCAAAACTGGCTATCAAGTTAGTATGCAAGGATTTACTGGTGACCAGGTATTGGTGCTCATTGATGGCTTACCCATTACTGCCAGTACTAACTCAACCGTCAATCTAAACCAATATATGAACGTGGATATCGAACAGATTGAAGTCGTACAAGGGGCGGCCTCTGCTCAGTTTGGTAGTGCGGCGATGGGCGGTGTTATTAATATTATTACCAAACCTATCAGCGAGACAAAAGGACATATCACCACAGAAATCGCCAGTAATGGTAAACAAAACCCATCTGGCAATAATTTCGATGCAAATAAGCGCTATGTAGAAGCCAGTATCGAAGGGGCATTGGATGAAGGTAATCGTATACATGCCAGACTATCTGGTTCTTATTTAGACGATGCAGGCTTAAGCTTAGATCCAGATGCATGGGCGCAGCTAAAAGATGCCAGTGAGCAGTCACAGGTTAGCGCACGCTTAAGCTATACCCCTGATGGTCAATCAGACAAAGCAATTGATAGTAAAACAGTTAATAGCGAGGAAAATACTCGTTTAATCAGCAACTCACAATACTGGGTAGAGGCAAGTCAATATAAAGAAGACGACACTAGCCTCTTTGATTACTATTCCAAAGGCAATTATCTAGATTATCAAACCAATGAAGATATCACCAGACAGCGGTTTAGCATTGGTGCCCGTGCGGATATTGCCCCGCATAGTAACGACCGTAGCAAAACCTATAAGCTATCAGGGCAAGCATTGTATGAAGACTATCAAAGTGATTCGGAGTCTAAAAATGGGCAAACGGTTACCACAGATCGTGATACCAATATCACCACTACCCTTGCACAAGCTCAGCTTGATTTTCCTGCATTAGTACTGTCTGATGATCATACTCACCTGTTACAAATAGGTGGACAATTACAAAAAGACGAGTTAACCCAGACCAACAACCAAGTCAGTGAGCTGACTGAAGACGATGTCAGCCGTGATGTGGGTGAAATGTACCTACAAGATGACTGGCTCATTGGTGATAATTGGGAGATTCTGAGTGGCATCCGCTATCAAGATGACGAGGATTTTGGTGATCACGTCGCACCAAAAGTAGCAGTCAAATACAACTATCTAGATGCCAGTGGTCGTGAGCATAGTTTCCGCAGTAGCATCGGTGGTGGTTACCGTGTACCTAACCTAAAAGAACGCTATTATATTTTTGACCACAGTAATTATGGCTATAAAGTAACGGGCAATAGCGAACTAGAGCCTGAGACTTCAACCAGTTATCAAGTTGGCTATCAAAGTCAATTAAGTGATACCCTCAACCTCAGTATTAATGGTTTTTATAACGACATCAAAGACTTGATTCAGGTTGATGACGCAGTCATTGTGAACGGTATTGCTGTTTATAAATACATGAATGTTGAGAGTGCAGAAACTTACGGCGGTGACATCGGACTAAACTGGTGGATTGATGATAATGCTAAGCTCCAAGCAAACTATGCTTACATTCACACTCATAACAATACAACTGACAGTGAGCTCACCTATCAGCCAAATCATAAGGCAATGCTGGCACTTGATTATCAGATTAACGATCAGGTACAGCTCATTCCTCGTCTCAATTACGAATCAGAGCAGCTTATTGATACCAGTGAGCAATCTTACTCGCCATCATGGTGGACATTTGATACGAAGATTAATTATGACGCCACTGCAAACTTAAGCCTTTATGCTGCCATTAATAACATTTTCGATGTTCAGCGCGACGCGTTCGATGATAACGACTATAGTCCTCTTGATAACCGTGAATGGCTAGTGGGTGCCAGCTATCATTGGTAATAAAAATTAGCGACTATCCTGACCATCAGACAGCACCTTCTTATATAAGAAAAAATCCAGTATCACTATTGCGATACTGGATTTTTTAATGATACTTGATCATCAAACCAGAACGTGTTGAACATTCGAAAAATTAGAATAACAAGGCTACTCTTACTTTGAGTACTTGGTATAAAAGTCGATATCAACTCTTACATCCACCCTAGTCCACGTAATATGGCTGCCCCAACGGCCATGCCAAACATACCAACCACGGTGGTAAATGCTAAAATATTGGCTGCTAAGATCGCATTACCACCCATGGCTTTGGCCATGACATAACTGGCAGCCGCAGCAGGTGACGCCACCATCAAAAACAGCACACCCATATGCACGCCTGATAAACCAAATGCCAAGCCCACACCAATGGCAACCAATGGTGCAATGATAATTCGGCCAATACTCGCCTGCATCGATAACCCTGAAGGATGTAACATAGATTTCATATCAATACTGGCACCTGCACAAATAAGGGCAAGCGGTAGTGCAACAGCGGCCAATAAATCACCCGTGGTATGAATCACACCAGTGAGTGGTGGTAATGGCAGGGCTTTATAAATAAAGGCACTGACCAGCGCTAAAATAAGGGGATTGGTCAGTAGCTTTTTACCTATCATGACGCTGCGGCTGTGCCAAGTATCATTCACACTCTTAGACACACGGCTCAGTGTAATCACCGCTAAGATATTAAATAGGATTGTCACCACACCCATATAAACCGCACCGATACTCAAGCCGCTCTCACCATAAGCGTTGGCCACGGTGGCTAGACCTATAATGGCCATGTTACTACGATATACGCCTTGCACAAAGACACCTTGGTCAGCAGGTTTGCTAACAAAGCACTTGGCGTAAATCTCTGCACCAATAAATAGAATAAAGGTGACTAAAATGCCGGCAATAATTAAGGTGATTTGCTTGGCATAATCAACATCACTATCAACCAGACTAAAAAACAGCAAACAAGGCAAACAGTAGTTAAAAACGAAGCTTGAAGCTTGATCGACAAAGACCTTACTCGCCTGCCCCTTTCTTTGCATAAAAAAGCCCAACCACATTAAGGCAAGGTTGGGTAAAACGATGGTAATGGCAAATACAATGGCATCAAGCATAAATAGGCTCAGTTCGGTAGTATGCCCACCATAGTATGGACATCAGCGAGATAAATTAGCAAATAGTAAGACGTTTTTCTGACTTAGTATAGAGAGAATGCAGCAAGTAAGACAAGGTTACAGACTGCTTTCTTTTAATGAAGATTCTATTTTGAATAAATAAAGCCCATAACAAAAAATTGCTATGGGCTTTTAGACACTATTTATATAGCATGAAACTGCTATGACTCTAATGCTGCCTTCGCTTTTTTGTGCTTTTTGACTGTCATGGCTAGCAGCTGAATGGCGGCAGGTGTCACACCACTCACTCGTCCGGCTTGGGCTAAAGTCGAAGGACGAACTTGCGTGAGCTTTTGCACAATCTCATTTGATAAGCCAGAGACTGCACTATAATCAAAGTCCATCGGTAGCGCGGTATTTTCTAAACGCTTCATCTGATCAATATCTTCTTGCTGACGATCAATGTAGCCTGCGTATTTGACAGAAATCTCAATCTGCTCGCCTACTTGCGTATCGACCTGCGAATCAGTGATGGCAGCGATATCAGCAAAATGTATTTGCGGACGCTTGAGCAAATCATAAGCAGTCGCTTCTTTTGATAACACTTCACCCGTTTGCTCAGCAACCTGTTTGCCTAGCGCGTTGCCAGGGGTTGCCCACATGTCTTTTAGACGTGACGTTTCTGAAGCGATGGCTTCCATTTTTTCTTGATACGCCTGCCAGCGCACATCATCTACCAAGCCCAGTTTACGCCCAGTCTCAGTCAAGCGTTGATCGGCATTGTCTTCACGTAACAATAGGCGATATTCGGCACGGCTGGTAAACATACGATACGGCTCAGTCGTACCATGAGTAATCAAATCATCCACCAATACGCCTAGATACGCTTCATCACGGCGCGGTGTCCACACATCAAACTCGCTGTTATCTTGGGTTTCTAGAGCGGCGTTTGTACCTGCTAACAAACCTTGCACGCCCGCTTCTTCATAGCCAGTCGTACCGTTGATTTGACCAGCAAAATACAAACCATCGATAGACTTGGTTTCAAGCGTTGGTTTTAAGTTTTGTGGATCAAAATAATCATATTCAATCGCATAGCCCGGACGAGTAATGTGCGCGTTCTCTAACCCTTTCATACTATGAATAAACTCTAATTGCACATCAAATGGTAAGCTGGTCGAAATACCATTTGGATATAGCTCATGCGTGGTCAGACCTTCTGGCTCGATAAATATCTGATGGCTGTCTTTGTCTGCAAAACGATGAATCTTGTCTTCAATCGATGGACAATAACGTGGACCCACGCCTTCGATTTTGCCAGAGAACATCGGCGAGCGATCTAGGTTCTCACGGATAATGTCATGGGTGCGCGCATTGGTATGCGTGACATAGCAATTGACCTGCTCTGGATGCATAGACACATCACCCATATAGCTCATCACTGGTAGTGGCGTATCACCTGGCTGAACCGTCATCACACTGAAGTCAACGCTACGTGCATCTATACGAGCTGGCGTACCTGTCTTTAGACGCCCTACTGGTAGTTTTAGCTCACGCAAACGATCGGCCAACTTAATAGAAGGTTGGTCACCTGCTCGCCCACCTTTGGAATTCTCTAGACCAATATGGATAACGCCACCCAAAAACGTTCCTGAAGTTAATACCACAGTTTGGGTTTTAAAAATGATACCCGTTGAAGTGACAACCGCTGTAGCACGACCGTTTTCGACCAAAATATCATCGGCCGCTTGCTGAAACAAATCAAGGTTTGGCTGGTTCTCTAACGTATGACGAATAGCGGCTTTATATAAAATACGATCTGCTTGCGCACGTGTGGCACGAACAGCAGCGCCTTTACGGCTATTCAATACACGAAACTGGATACCTGCTTTGTCTGTCGCCAGCGCCATCGCCCCACCTAACGCATCTATCTCACGCACCAAATGCGACTTACCAATACCACCAATCGCAGGATTACAGCTCATCTGCCCAAGCGTCTCGATATTATGGGTCAATAACAAGGTCTGCGCACCCATACGCGCAGCTGCCAGTGCAGCTTCTGTGCCAGCATGACCACCACCGATCACTATCACGTCGTAATGTTTTGGGTATTGCATATATGCCTCACTTGACTCATAACGTCACTATTGGCCAAAAACCATTACCACCAAAAAATCATGGTTAAATAATAGGATAATCAGCAAATAAACGTCAGTCGGGTTTAGAAAAGTTAACGACTTGAATAAGCCGTTAATTATTGATTAGATAACCCATCATTATAACAATTTTTTTCAACTTAAAAAACGTCACAGCAAAAACTATTAAAATTCAGTTATAAAATAATGCTCAGTTGCAAAGCCTATCTATCCATAAAGCCTGGCTATCAACATGGGTCTTACTTACCAGGGCTAAGTGGTACGACTTGATCTGACTGACCACTAGCAAGCATATGCTGACTGCCATAGCCTTCTGGATTGATTTGCAGGTACGCATTCATTTGACCAATCGCATCACCATCATCACTGGCTAAAATTTGCGCTTTAATCAACTCAACTGGCGGCAATGGCAAGTTTTTTAGTAATGCGAGACGCTGCTGGTTATCACCTTTGCCCACGACCAGCTCTATAAGCTGACGGGCGTCAATCGGTAAGTCAGGCGTGTTCTGAGCCAACAAGGCCAAATGATAAGCACCTGCAGCATCTTGATCTGCGACAATACGTTGCTCAATAGCAATATAAGTTGCTTCTGTCGCACCACCCGCCACACTAAGCTGATGAATGCATTTCAACGCTGAATATGGCTCATTAGCCGCTATCTCAATAATGCGTGTGGATTCGTTGGTTAAGCGTTCGCGACGTTTTTCGATTTCTGCTTGCTCGGCAGCTTCTGCCTCAATGGCTTGTTGCTCTATTGATTGACTACTCATAACACTCTCTTATTATTCGTATTTTTATGATGTTCAACACACCTTGTTCTTAAGTCATATATGGGGTCGAAATAGACAAAAACAATAAAAGCCCGAGCGACCACTGAAGGACTGGCTCGGGCTTTTATACATAACACTTATAAGCTTAACAAAAAATCTTAAATAAGCTATATAGCAACTAAGCGGCAGGACTGTTTGCTTCAATCAACGGCTTTAGCTCACCTGATTGATACATTTGTAAAATAATATCAGAACCACCCATTAGCTCACCATCAATCCACAGCTGTGGAAAGGTTGGCCAATTGGCAACTTTAGGCAAAGTCGCACGGATTTCTGGGTTCTCTAAAATATTAACAAACGCAAACGGGCGACCAATTTGAGTCAATACTTCAATAGAACGTGCTGAAAAACCACACTGTGGAAATTGTGGCGTGCCTTTCATGTAAATAATAACTTTATTGTCTTTAATTTGATCACGGATCAGCTGTTCAACATCGTTTGCAGCAGTATTTGGGGTTTGCTCAGTCATAAAAGCTCCTATTGATAAAGCGGTTCATTGAAAACAGTTATTTATATTAAAAATATAATTGAGTAAAGAGATGGCTGATACATGGGGTAGTCGTCACCATATTACAAGTATGATTATATATTGGTTAAACCAATAATGGTTAAACCTCAGCTATATGAGGAACTAATAATACCACGGCACTCGCCATGATGCCCTCTTGACGACCTGTAAAGCCCAATTTTTCAGTGGTCGTCGCTTTAACACTGATATTATTCACCGCTGTTTGTAAATCGCTGGCGATATTTTCACGCATGTCTTGACTGTGTGGCGCAAGTTTTGGACGTTCGCACATCACCGTAATATCAGCATTACCTAGCGTATAACCAGCTTCTTGTACCTTACCATAGACATAACGTAATAATACTCGTGAGTCCAAGCCAGCATGTGCTGCATCGGTATCAGGGAAGTGCTGACCGATATCACCCAGCGCAAGTGCACCAAGCAATGCATCAGCGAGCGCATGCAACACCACATCGCCATCAGAATGTGCCAATAGACTATGACTATGCGCAATAGGCACACCTGCTAATATGACATATTGCTGCTGCTGACCATTATTATGGAAAGCATGGACATCGATACCTTGACCAATTTTTATCATTATTATTCCAAATTAATTGAGCATGATTAAAATACTTCAAAACTACTATGGTTAGCTCGATATAATCCGGATACAGGGAAGCCAAGTCAAAGCACTACAAATAGTAGGCTGAGTGAGGCTGACACAGTATCCAGTTTATAGAGGATGAGCTATATCTGAATTTTTAAAGGTTTTTTGAAGGCAGTAAGCCGCCATAGGTCGCCACCAGTTTCAATTAACTGGTATAATATGACGCTTATTTTATCATAATACCGAATCCAAAAGATGAGGTGACAGTGTCAATTTGGTCAACTTACTAAATCTATTAGTTTTAGTAAGCAGTATCAGTTTGTAGGGTCATATCAAATTTTACATTAAGGTATAAATAGTTGAGCCGTCTTATGTCAGCCACCCAAAATACATCAAGCATACCCGTTTCTGATTCTTTCAGCGCCCAGCGTACTTTGACGCTTGCCGATATCGATAATCCTAGCAGCAAGCATGTGATTGTTGGTATGTCAGGTGGTGTCGATTCTTCTGTGTCTGCCGTCCTACTTCAGCAAGCAGGGTTTAAGGTAGAAGGCCTGTTTATGAAGAACTGGGAAGAAGATGATGGTACAGAATACTGTACAGCGATGGATGACTTAGCTGACGCACAATCAGTGTGCGATAAAATTGGCATCAAACTACATACTGCCAACTTTGCGATGGAGTATTGGGATCGCGTTTTTGAACACTTTTTAGCCGAATATAAAGCCGGTCGCACACCCAATCCTGATATTTTATGCAACAAAGAAATCAAATTCAAAGCATTTTTGGACTATGCATTGACTCTGGGTGCTGATTATATTGCGACTGGTCATTATACGCGCCGCAGTGTGAATTACACCAATGCTGATGGCGATGAAGTCGCTCAGCTATTACGTGGTCTGGATAATAATAAAGATCAAAGCTATTTCTTACATGCGGTAGGTGGTGATAAGCTTGCCAAGACGCTATTTCCAGTGGGTGAAATTGAAAAGCCTGTTGTTCGTCAAATTGCTGAAGAACATGGCCTAATTACTGCCAATAAAAAAGACTCTACAGGTATTTGCTTTATCGGTGAACGCCGTTTCAAGGACTTTTTACAACAGTACTTGCCTGCCCAAAAAGGCGATATTGTGACCGACGATGGGCATACTATCGGTACTCATGATGGTCTGATGTATTACACCTTAGGTCAGCGTGGCGGTATCGGTATCGGCGGTGTCAAAGATCGTCCTGAGGAGCCTTGGTTTGTACTGGCAAAAAATTTGGATAAAAATCAGTTGATCGTCGGTCAAGGACACGAACATCCAATGATGCTCAGTAATGAGCTGACGGCTTATAAAATGGATTGGGTAGATGGTTTGCCACCTAGCGATATTTTTAGTCTAAAAGGTTTACGCTGTATGGCCAAAGCACGCTATCGCCAGCTAGACCAAGCGTGTCGCGTTTTTGCGACAAGTGATGACGGAAGCGACGTCCGCGTTATATTTGATAAACCACAACGTGCTGTCACTCCCGGTCAGTCAGCCGTTTTTTATATCGATGATGTCTGTTTGGGTGGCGGTGTGATTGAATCTATCGATGCGCCATGTGGGTTTTAACTCACTCGATAGTCATCTAAATGGGCTACATCGTTTAATTTATTATCTTTTTTCTTTCATTTTTAATTCTCAACAACCATTTAAAGGATCATTATGACCACCTCTTTTTCTGCCTTGACAGCCCTTTCTCCAATCGACGGTCGTTACGCGTCTAAAGCCGACAGTTTACGTCCTTATTTATCTGAATTCGGTCTGATCAAAGCTCGCGTCACCGTTGAGATTCGCTGGTTGCAGTCATTGGCTGATAATAGCGCTATCGGCGAATTGGCAGCATTTGATGAGGCAACGAATGCTTTTTTAAATGCTATTGTTGATGATTTTAGTGAAGCAGATGCGCAAGCCATCAAAGACATCGAAGCCACGACCAATCACGATGTAAAAGCAGTTGAATACTTTATCAAAAACAAATTTCGTGGTCAGGACGCACTCATTGATTCACTAGAATTCATCCACTTTGCTTGTACCAGTGAAGACATAAACAACTTATCATATGCGTTGATGCTAAAAGACAGCCGCGAGATTGTGGTTGCTAAAATGCAGCAAGTAACCGATAGCATCGTTGATTTGGCCATCAATCATGCCGAGCAGCCTATGTTGTCGCGCACACATGGTCAGACAGCCAGCCCAACGACCCTTGGCAAAGAAATGGCAAACGTGGCCTATCGCCTAGCCCGCCAAATCAAACAAATTGGTCAAGTTGAGCTATTGGGTAAAATCAATGGTGCGGTTGGTAACTATAACGCTCATTTTTCAGCCTATCCTGATGTAGATTGGCAATCACATGCTGAAGCATTTATCAATCAGCGTTTGGAGCTAACCTTTAATCCTTACACCACTCAGATTGAGCCACACGATTATATCGCTGAGCTATTTGATGCGGTCAAACGCTTTAATACTATCTTGATCGATTTTAACCGTGATATTTGGCAATATATCAGCTTAGGCTATTTCAAACAGCGTCTAAAAGATGGCGAAGTGGGTTCTTCTACCATGCCGCATAAAGTCAACCCGATTGATTTTGAAAACTCTGAAGGTAACTTGGGCGTTGCCAATGCCATGTTGGCACATCTGGGTGAAAAGCTACCAATTTCACGTATGCAGCGTGATTTATCAGACTCAACCGTACTGCGTAATATCGGTGTTGGTCTGGCACAAAGCATGATCGCTTTTGATGCTTGCTTGAAAGGCGTTGGTAAACTTGAACTAAATGCACAGCGTTTGAATGACGACTTGAACAATGCACAAGAAGTATTGGCTGAGCCGATTCAAACCGTGATGCGTCGC
Organism: Psychrobacter sp. AOP5-GZ1-6; assembly: GCF_052376345.1. Taxonomy (NCBI): domain Bacteria; kingdom Pseudomonadati; phylum Pseudomonadota; class Gammaproteobacteria; order Moraxellales; family Moraxellaceae; genus Psychrobacter; species Psychrobacter sp. AOP5-GZ1-6. The sequence continues at coordinate 16,456 of NZ_JBQSVP010000033.1, forward strand.
TACCGTGTGGAAAACCCATATGAGAAGCTTAAAGCATTGACCCGTGGTAACGCCATGACTCGCGAAGCTATGCTAACGTTTGTTGAAAGTGATGAACTGTCTACCGTGAGCGACGCTGACAAAGCACGCCTACGTGACATGACACCAGCGACTTATATTGGTAATGCCACTGAGCAAGCCCTTACCATTAAAGATTGGATTGCCAAGCTTTAACCACCATTAGCCATTCGACTAATTACTAGGGCGTGTTCTCATTTTTATCACTATTTTTAAAATGAGAACACGCCCTAATAGCAAGCAAAAAGTAAGTGAGCAAAATGCAGCGAAATTTTAAATCTGTGGTTGTCAGTACTGTTGCGGTATTCATCGTAATGGTGCTGGCAAGTATTGAGCCTCTAGAATGGTCAAGCTACCTACTACATCAGTTGGGTACCTTGATTTTTTTAGGGTTGATGCTGCTAGCCTATCGCTATTGGCATATTAGCTCGCGCGCCTATACCCTCGCTTCGATATTTCTATTCATTCATATTATCGGTGCGCGTTATCTATACTCATATGTGCCCTATGATGATTGGACACAGCTCATATTTGGCGTCAGCTTAAACGATTTATTTGGTTGGCAGCGGAATATGTATGACAGGCTAGTACATTTTAGCTATGGGCTTTTGCTGTTCAGTGCGATGGTTGAGAGCTCAAAATTTATCTTTAAGATATCATCCATCAAACTTTTGATAGCCATTGCGCTCATGGTTAACATGTCATCCAGTTTGCTCTATGAGCTATTAGAATGGGGAATCGCCACCACCTTATCGCCAGAAGCAGCAGAAGCTTATAATGGTCAGCAAGGTGATGTTTGGGATGCCCACAAAGACATGGCATTAGCATTACTCGGTGGACTTATTGCTGCAAGTACTCTTTTATACCAAACTCGTAACGAGACAATAGAATTAGAATCACAAGCAAATCGTTAATACAAACCATAAACGAACAACGAATTAGTTATCTTCATCATCGCTATCACCCGGTATGATGGCTTTACCCACTGCAACCGTACCTTTCACCACACCTTTCGTGGTTTTGTAAGCGATTTTAGCAGGTACAGTCACAAGCTTATGTACACAGCCTTGTATTAAGAACACACTGGCAATAATGACGATAAAATGTAATTTTTTCATAAATTTCCTACCATTGATTGTATGCTCTGATAGTAATTATTATTAGCCATCAGATAGGTGATAATCATAAACTATTAAAACATTCCTATAAAGCAATCATCACCATTAATCTTATATCTATATAAAGACACGGATTTACTCATGAATTCTATACCTCTATGCTTGCCAGCCTCTATCACTGCTGAACAATTCCTAGCAGAATATTGGCAAAAAAAACCACTGCTGATCAAGCAAGGCTTGCCACAGCTGGTCGGCATGTTTGATCCTGATGATATGCTAGGCTTAGCGCTAGAAGAAGATGCTTCAGCACGCCTACTGACCCAGTCTGCAACCAAGACTGCTGGTCAACCACAGTGGCAGCTAAAAAAAAGCCCATTGACTGAAACAGATTTTGATAATTTACCTGAACAATGGACAGTTTTAGTACAGAATTTGGAACAATGGTCGCCTGAGCTGGGTCAATTGTGGCAAGCTTTTGAGTTTGTTCCGCAGTGGCAGCGTGACGACATTATGGTGTCGTATGCGCCCGAAGGCGGATCAGTAGGCAAACATTATGACGATTATGATGTGTTTTTGGCGCAAGGTTATGGTCATCGTCGTTGGCAGTTGGGGAAATTTTGTGATAAAGACACTGAGTTTGTCGCTGATGAGCCCATCAGACTCTTTGATGATATGGGTGACATTATATTTGATGAAGTCTTAGAAGCAGGTGATGTGCTTTATGTACCACCTAAATTATCACATTTTGGCATGGCACAAGATGATTGCCTGACCTTTTCGTTTGGTTGCCGTCGTCCCAATTTGATGCAAGTCATCGATAGCATGGCTGATATCGCAACCAACGACAGCGATTTATTCATACCAATGTTATTGCCACAAGCGCTACAAGCATCAGGTGAGCTACAAGCTGACAGTATCGAAGCCATTAAAAACCAATTATTGCAAATGCTGCAATCTGAACGTGGTGACAACATCATTCGTCAAGCAGTGTCTGAAGTGGTGAGCAAGCGTCAATATGATGTGCTCGTACCAGAAGAAACGTTGAATACGGACGAATTGATGCAAGCCTTGGCTGAAGGCGCAACACTGCAAGCCGACTATAATAATCGCTTAATCTACAGCCAAACTGATGATGGCATCCTACTATATGCAAACGGTCAACGTATTGATGGCCTAGATGATACCGCAACGGCGGTATTGATACGCTTGGCCAGTGGCGAGCATTTAACCAGTCAAGATGTCGCGGGTGTTGACATAGATGATTTAAGCGAATGGCTAGAAAACGGCTGGGTTTGGATCGATTATCCTGAATAACGATACAACCCTAACAAATGAAGTATCGTTAAAAAACACGCTCAAAGTCTGTTTATTAAAGCTATAAATAGACTTTGAGTCGCATTTAAACGATCTATACAGTTACCGATTTTTTATAACGATTCACGCCGGCGATAACGGTCTGCTCAATTACCCTGTCATCTCCCATCATCATCAATACAAACAATTGCTCTTCAAGTGACTTGGTATGCGTCATGCGCCGCTCAAGCAACTCCGTACCACCCATATTTATCACAACAAAATCAGCTTCTTTGTTCGGCATAAAATTACCGATTTTATCATCTAGTAATAATGACTGAGCATTGCCTAATGTAATTTGGTACAACCCTTGATGGGCTGATAATGGGTTTTTCTGTAGTTGCTGAACTTTATAAGCTTCTGATAAAGTCGCCAGCATCGATAAGCTGGTCCCTGCCCCTACATCAGTGGCGATACTCACGCCCGTATAACTCAAGGTTTTGGACAAATCGAACAGACCACTGCCCAAAAATAAATTGGAAGTTGGACAATGCGCTATTTGAGTGCCTGTATCGCGTAACACCTCATATTCTGAAGTCTCAAGGTAGATACCATGTGCCAATGTGGTTCGTCTACCGAGTAAGCCCATGTCGTGGTAAACGTCCAGATAACCTTTGTGATTGGGATACAGCTCACGGACAAAAGCGATTTCATCAAGGTTTTCTGCCAAATGTGTTTGCAGATAAACACTATCGTAACTGCGGTATAGCTCACCTGTCATTTGCAATTGTTTTGGTGTTGAGGTAATTGCGAACCTTGGCGTAATGGCCACATGCTGACGCCCATGCTCATGCCATTGATCAATGATATTCTGCGTATCTCGTATACCTTGTTCAGTAGACACACAAAGATTCTCAGGTGCGTTTTGATCCATCAGTACATTGCCCGTAATCATACGCGTATTCAGCCGGGCACTTTCCGTAAAGAACGATTCTACCGATTGCGGATGACTGGTCGAAAACACCAATGCACTCGTCGTACCGTTGGCAAGCAATTGGTTCAAAAAGAACTGTGCAGTATCATGGGCAACCTTTGGATCACCAAAACTGGCCTCAGTGACAAAGGTATAATTATTGAGCCAATCCAGTAACTGCTCTCCAAAAGCAGCCACCATATCTATCTGTGGATAATGTACATGCGTATCGATAAAGCCCGGCATAATAAGATTGTGCTTACAGTCATGAATTTGTACTGGCGCTTTATTTTCTTGCTCACTCTGGTTGGCATACTGCAACATCATTGATGCACAATTTCCATAATCCACGACTAGACCTGTCGTATCATCGACCACCAATGCACCATCAGCAATGTACTCAGGATAAATATTTACACCAGCAATCACAGGCTGTAATGTAACGTTTTTCTCTACTGCTGTAATATTTAAAGGACTGGGGTTTTTCAAACCCTCTGCCGCAGTGTTTGTTTTTTTAGATCTGGCAGCTAAGTCATCTTCGGTAAGGTAGTGCAGTAACTGTGCTTGATAAATATGTATGGTCATAAAAAATCTCAAATTAAGGTGTATCAGTTATATAAAGTGATATTTACGACTGATGATAAAGCTGCAGAACTTGGGCAACGATGGAGATAGCGACGGCCATTGGTTCTTTGCCACCAATCTCAAGCCCAATTGGCATGGTCAATTTATTAATTACTTGCTCACTATAACCACGCTGAAGCAAGCGAGTTCTAAAACGATTTTCTTTGGTTTTTGAGCTAATACAGCCAAGATAAGGCATAAACTGTAATGCACTATCATCATCGTCAGTATTGGCCTCATGAGAATCTGCATCCATCTCTAAAGAGAGATCCAATGCAGCACGCACCAACTCAAAATCAAGACTATGATCATGCGTCATGACCAAAATAAAATACTGAGTACCTTTGTTTACTGAATTTACTGATGCATATTGGCGACTTTTATCAATGAATGGTCGAATGAAATCCACAGGATCTTCTTCAATATGTGGACGGATATGTGCAGGAAGTTGATAAGTGACGGGTTGGTCCAGCGTATCTATACCCCTCTTTACGTATCGTTCAAACATTTCAGCTCGGCTATCCACCCAGTCTACTTGACAAGGTAACTCAGCAAGTAAACTCATTAACGAGGCGGCTACGTGTCCAGCACCGAATACCAATAACGACATCGGCGGCGTCACGTTAAAACACTCAAACATCACAGTGACACTACCACCACAGCACTGCGCCAACTTGGCACCTAATGGATAATGCTTGGTGTATACCACATCGCGGCGGACAGCTTTGGCTTTTTCAGACCTGCCTTTTTTTGAGGGTTTAGTATCATTGGATGCATCTGTATCTAGCTCACCTTTCAGTAGCTTCCTAGCCGTTATCGTCACATCATGCTCAAGACTGCCACCACCCAATGTGTCACAGCAGTCATCAAGCGTAACAATCATTTTAGACTGCAACTCTCGAGGTGCTGAGCCATTGACAGCAATGACCGTGGCCAAGACATGCGCGACACCCTGATTTTGATACTGCGACAGTCCCTCATACCAACGCCTTGGCGCTGGTACCAAAGTTGACATACTCCCGCCACTTTCGACAAGCTCAAGTGGGGGATTCTAAAAGCAAAAGCTCTTAGGTGGTTTTCTCACGAAGGCCACAAGTTTTCTGTTTCATCGGGCGACCTTTACTGCGTCCTCCCTCCACAGACAAAACGGCATGTCCTGCCGCTAATATATTACGAGCCGCATTAAAATCAGCGTTCGCAACATACATGCATTTGACGCACTCAAATTTGGACTGAGTTTGTCTGTTTTCCTTGGCGATATGCTGGCATTCAGAGCAGGTTTGGCTAGTGTGGCGTGGGTTTACTTTGATAAGTAATCCGCTGCGCCACTGCTGCTTGTACTCAAGCATATCAATCATCATGCCCCAGCCTTGATCTAGGATGGATTTGTTTAATCCTGACTTAGCTTTAACCTGACGACCTTTGTTCTCCACCGTACCACTGGCAGACTTCGACATATTAGCAACCTTTAAATCCTCACAGGCAATCATGGCGTGGTTTTTGCTGATGCTGGTGGTGATTTTATGCAAGTAGTCATGGCGAATATTGGCGATGTGATGGTGTAGCTTTTGAATCTTACAGTTTTGCTTTTTCCAGTTTTGGCTAAACAGAACCTTTCTGCTTAATTGACGCTGTAATTTGGCAAGTTTAAGTTGATTGGCTTTAAAACTGTTTTTCGGTTTGATGTATTCACCGTTTGAGGTGGTGAGTAGTTTGCTGATACCCATGTCCAAACCAATGGCGGTCTTAGAAGGATGAATTGGTTTTTCAACCTCACGCTCTGTGCCAAACGACACGTACCAGCGCCCTGATTTCTTGCTAATAGTGACGTTTTTGATGGTGCCGATGATGTCTTGGGATTTTCTGAATTTCACAAATCCCACGCCATTGGGTAGCTTGACGCGAGTGCCTTCAACACGGCAGTATTTGTCAAACTGCACCAAGCGCATGGAGTCGTTCTGATCGGACTTACGTTTCCATTGCGGCATCAAGGGTCGGCGCTGAATTTCAGTGCCATCCGCCAGTTTAAAAAACTTGGGCTTTTTTGGTTTCTTTTTATTCTCTTTATGCCTTGCATGGACTTTAGGATCAAAGAAACGTGACCAAGCAGAAGCGAGATCACGAATTTTTTGTTGTAAAGACACCGCGTTAGAGCTTGTTTTTAAGAACTCAAAATCAGGGTTATTTTTTAATGCCGTGATTTTATTAACGAGATTGGTTGCATTAATAAACTCACCTTTAGCAAACATCTCGAATGAGGCTGCCAATATTTGATTCCAAACCAAACGCGCAGAATCGACAAGTCGGGTTAGCATAACCCCTTGTTCTGCATTAGGCTCCAGCCTAAATTTATACGCTTTGTTGATCTTCATGCGATGCTCATTGTGAGTTAAAAGTATTACAATAATTAATTATTATACCAAATTCAGGCGCATATTATGTAATTTAAACATTGAAAATGATGCGAAATTCACCTCCACCCTAGCGTCGGGTGGAGTCCTCTTTCGCGGTTTTGATAGTCCTGATAATAGTGATGAGGTTTGTGGTGCTGATTCATTACTCACCGTGTGCAGGTCCTCTAGCCGTTGATACATTAGGATCTTGTATCGCCTCAGGCTGTTCATCCATCAGTGTACCTTCCGTTGCTGGCAAATGGATATCTTTGCTATGAGGCACTTGTTGTGGCTGTACTCGATCATCATCGATACCGCAGTTATCATCCACTGAGGTCAAGCTTTCAACCGCATCAGTATCTATACGCTCTAAAATCTCCCACGCTTGGCCTTGTAAGCGCATGACAGATTTCAATACAGCTTCTGGCGTAGCTGGCATGGTCAGCTCTGGGTTTTTCTTATAATCACCGACGCTTGCAATGGCATTGTTTATCGCACACCAAACACTAGCGGCTAACATGAACGGTGGTTCACCGACGGCTTTAGAGTTATAAATAGTCTGCTCTTCGTTTTTGCGATCGAACAGTTTCACGCTCCACTGCTTTGGTAAGTCATGAGCGGTTGGAATTTTATAATTCGCGGCACCGTTAGAAGCCAACTTGCCTTTCTTGTCCCAAATTAACTCTTCAGCGGTCAACCAACCCATTCCTTGGACAAACCCACCTTCAATCTGACCAATATCAATGGCTGGATTGATTGACTGTCCAACATCATGCAGGATGTCACAGCGTAGCACTTTATACTCACCCGTTAAGATATCAATTTCGACTTCAGAACAGGATGCCCCAAGTGCAAAATAGAAGAATGGACGACCCCATGCTTTTGAGCGATCATAAAAAATCTTTGGGGTTTTATAGTAACCGGTCGAAGACAAGCTGATACGGTGCTGATACGCCAATAGCACCAACTCAGCAAACGTTAATATATTTTTATCAGCGATATGAACGTGATTACGCTCAAACCTAATCTCCTCCTTGATAACGTCAAAATGTTCAGCAGCAAACTCAATCAAGCGTTGTTTAACCGTGATACAAGCATTCTGTGCCGCCTTGCCATTGATATCTGTGCCAGAAGAAGCCGCTGTCGGCGATGTATTTGGAACTTTATCTGTACGGGTCGCCGTGACTTTAACCGTATCTACATCCACGTCGAATTCATTGGCGACAATTTGGGCAATCTTTACATACAACCCTTGCCCCATTTCAGTACCACCATGGTTGATCTGAATACTACCATCGGTATAAATATGTACCAGCGCACCGGCTTGATTCAAATGTTGTACGGTAAACGAGATACCGAATTTAACAGGCGTCAATGCCAGACCCCAGCGTTTATCACTGCCCTCTGCTGCCGCTTTTTTATTGGCCGCTGTAACCTGCTGTCGGCGTTTATCGTATTGGTTATCGTCTGCCAACGTTTGCATGATAGTGACTAAATCAAAATGCTCAATCGGCTGCCCATAATGAGTGCTTTGACCATCTTTGTATAAGTTCGCCAAACGTACTTGTAGCGGATCTTTGCCTAGCGTATAGGCAATATGATCCATCATATATTCGGCCGTTAGCAAACCCTGCGGACCACCGAAACCCCGATAAGCCGTATTGGATACGGTATGCGTCTTACAACGGTGACCAGCTATCTGTGCCGCTGGATAATAATAAGCATTATCACAATGAAACATCGCGCGATCGACGATAGCATCAGACAAATCAGGCGAATAGCCACACAATCCAGCTAACTGCATATCAACACCGAGCACTTGACCCTCGTCATTGACACCAACGTCATATCGGTTAGCAAACTCGTGACGTTTACCCGTCACCACCATGTCATCTTGGCGATCTAAACGCATGCTCACTGGCACATTATGGCGTTTGGCAACGATACCGCACAGACAGGCCCACGCAGCGGCTTGCGTCTCCTTACCACCAAACCCGCCACCCATTCTACGTACGACTGTCGTCACAGCATGAAAAGGCAGATCAATAACCTCAGCGACGAGCTGCTGTACTTCACTAGGATGCTGTGAGGAGGTGTAGACTTCGAGCCCACCGTCATCACAAGGCACGACATATGATACCTGACCTTCTAGATAAAAATGCTCCTGACCCAGCATATGAATATGACCTGCAATGCGAGTATAAGCGCTGTCAATCGCTGCTTGAGAATCACCACGCGTCATAAAATGGCTAGGACGTACAAACTGTGATTGCTTTAATGCTTCTTCAATAGTGAGTATCGCTGGCAAAGGCTCATACTCTATCTTTGCCTTGAGCGTGGCTTTTTTGGCAGCACGATGACTGGTTGCAACGACGACGAACAAGGTCTGACCCACATACTCAGCAACCTTATCCACCATCAATGGATCGCCATCAAATACAGGACCGATATCGGTTTTAGCCGGAATATCTTTAAAGGTAATTACGTCTATTACTCCATCAACGGCTCTTACTGCACTGAAATCCATGCTCAACACGCGTGCATGCGCATGGATACTTTTACCGATGGCTAAATGTAGAGTGCCTTGCGGTTTCAGTATGTCATCGACATAAGTCGCCGTACCCATCACATGGCTGATCGCACTGTCATGTTTGGCACTGGTACCAATTTTGTTTTTGGGTGGGCGGACGCGTCGAATACTGTCGCTGTCAAATAATGAAGAATGATGACTCATGATGGTGATCTCTTATATTTTTGGTCAAACCTCTCACCTATACACTTGGCTATTGATGGTTTGACGGTATGATAAAAGCTATGTTGCGACGGGTATCATAAATACTTGATTTGATAGAAATATAATTATTAAGAGCTAATCCAATAAAAACCATATCAAAAAATCACGGTCGCAAAATCATAACTGTTATAAATATCTGTATGTAATGCATAACAATTTTGGGCAAGCAAAGCTTATGGCGAGTTTATAAATCGCCAATCTCTATGAGACGCTTGTTGATTGCCCCGCTGCGACTAACTGCTTGCCGCACTTGACCAATAGCCGCTGCACCACATGCATACGATACTCACGACTGGCTCTGACATCCGTCATTGGTGAGACATCCATCGGTAGCATTTTCGCGGCTTTCTCGAAACTGTCGACCGCCACAGATTTTCCAATTAATGCTTGTTGAGTTTTTTCAGCCAACAAAGGTATTGCAGCCATACCGCCCAGCCCAAATTTTACATTATCAATCGTCATATCATTTACCGATACATCGATCCTTGCCGCAAGTAGACAGGCAGAAATATCATCTTCATAGCGTTTACTTATCTTATGAATAAATAAGTGCTGATTGTCTTGTAATAGCGGGATATGAATGGCGACAACATAACTGCCTGCACGTAGCTTGGTTTTTTTATAATCCAAAAAGAATTCAGATAGAGGTAGGGTTTCATCAGTGTAATACGCTGGAGACTCATCACTATTACGATCCGTATCGCAATGGCGTAAATGAACCTGCGCATCTAATGCTAATAAGACAGGCGGTAAATCACCAATCGGTGATGCATTAGCGATATTGCCACCGATCGTCCCCATGTTACGGATTTGCGGAGAGGCAATACGCTCAAACAATGCTGCAAACTCAGGAAAATACTGCTCAAGTACAGGCAGCATTTTCTTGTAGCTCATACCAGCACCAAGCACTAACGATTTTGTAGATGTTGGCGCTACACTTTTCTCTCCATCATTTAATGACCAAGATTTCAACTCATCAATGGCAGATAGCTGAATAATAACGTCATGGTCGATAAAATGCTGCGTCACACTTAGGCCCAAATCTGTACCACCAGCCCAAATCGTTGCCTTCGGATTCGCTGCTAATACTTGATTCAGCTCATCAATAGTCTGTGGTATAAATAATTTCTGTGAACCGTGAGTCAATGCAGGAGTGATAATGTTTGTGTGTAGTGGATCAGCTGTTTTACGATTTGCCATCGCATCCGTCGCTAATGCTAGCGTAAGATCTTTCTGTGCTGCCTTCGCAGTATCTCGTTGCTGACCAATATCTGCCATTGCCAAACCAGCTTCAATAATCGGGCGGTAACCCGTACAGCGGCATAAATTTCCTGATATTGAAGCAACAATATCATCATAACTTAGCTCATCTGTCGTCGCATCTTTCACTTTTTGCAAACGATGATTTTCGTAAACACTTGCCAATGACATGACAAATCCTGGCGTACAAAAGCCGCACTGCGAACCGTGACAGTCCACCATCGCTTGTTGCGCAGGATGCAAGGAGGCACGCTCTGGATGATTCTCAGGATTGTCTGCGAGATAAGCCGCGGTCATCAAATGATGTCCATCCATCAATGATAACAAGGTAATGCAGGAATTTAGGGTATAAAAAGGCGTGGGATTGGCAGTCTCATTACCATTAGTAAGTAACGGCTGTGCCATAACGGTACACGCACCGCAGTCTCCACTAGCGCAGCCCTCTTTCGTATCACTCTGCCTTTCGTGCAGACGTAAATACTCAAGAACGGTTGTATTAGGATTAAGGTCGGCTATCTCATGAAACTTTCCATTTAGATAAAAACTGATCATGGCAATACTCGGCTATCAGGGTAAAAGTTATATAGAAAATTAATTTAAACTCTGAGAGGAAGTTATGCAATGCGGTCGCACACTGTTCCCAAAGTAGGATCAACTGTTAGTCAAACCTAAATCAATAAAAATATCTATAAGCATATGGGATAAGCTGACTGCCTTCTGAACTTCTGACTTGCTCAAGCTTAATCTGACTGAGGAGAGTGCTTCAATATCGTCACAAGATGTCTAAACAAATAGGTTTACGCAACAAGTGGATATAAAGATTGAAATAAACGTGTATTTAGGGTCTGTTGGGCAAGGTTGCTACTTTGTGTTTAAAGCTGACCTTTTGGTTAAGTTCTTACATATTAT